>NZ_JBFBCE010000032.1:0-101781 GCF_040689595.1 Streptosporangium sp. NPDC051023
GCTCCATCTGTGGGGGGCCCCCCCCCCCCGCCGGCCCCCCGCGCCCCCCCCCGGCGGGCCCCGTCCCCCCCCTTGTTTTCCTCCCGGCGCACAGGCGGGGGGGGGCCGCGGCCGGCCGCGACGAGACGATCCCGATGCTGTGCAAGATGCGCATCGGGGTCGACCTCGATGAGGTGACCATGGCCTGCACCGACCGCTACCGGCTGACGTACCGCCGCGTGGACTGGGTGCCCGCCGACGGCGACGTGTCCTACGACCTGTGCATACTGCCCCGGCCCCTGGAGGCGGTGTGCGACGCCGTCAAAGGCGGAGATGTCAGCGTGCGGATGGCCACCAACCGCACCGAGACAGGCGAGGTGACTCTGGTCGGGTTCCGCGTCGGCGACCGCGTCGTCACCTCGCGGGTCGGCGACACGGAGTTCATCAACGCCGCCGGCCACCTGAAGGGCGTCAACGACAAGGGCTACCGCACCACCCTTCTCGTTCCCACGGAGCCGTTCCTGGCGGCGATCAAGCGCGCCGACCTGGTGCGGGAATCTCGGGAGGCGGTCGTGCGGATCACCGTGGACCGGGAGGAGATCCGCATCGGGGCCGGGGCGGGATCCCAGGCGATGGCGGAGCCGATCGCGGCCACCGTTCACGGCGAGATCGGCGGCACCATCGCCTTCAACCCCCAGTTCCTGCGGGAGGGCATCACCGCCGTCGGCGGCGACCGGATCCGCATGGAGATCGACACCCCCGTACGTCCGATCATGTGCACGCCCGACCTGGACGACACTCCGTCCCTGGACAGCCCCTACCGATATCTGATCATGCCGATCCGCATCGCCAGCTAACAAGGAGCCCCCGTGACCAACACGCCCCCTCGGATTCCCGTAGCCGCCGCCCCCAGCGAGTTCTTCAACCCGCCTCCGCCCCCGCCGATGCCGGCAGACCTCGACGCCGCGCTGGACGACAGGCTGAGTCCGGCCGAACAGCGCAGGGTCCTGGGAATGGTCTACCGCGCCGCGATGGCCTACGTGCATGGCGGGACCGTTGAGGAGTGGGCGAAGACCGCCCACGACCTCGCCCACACCGTGTACCTGCGAGGAATCCCCGCCTACCGGGAGGCGGTGGAAGCACCTGCGTCGCGGCGATTCAGCGATTCTGCTCCACGCACCGTCGAGGACGTCCTGGCTGACCTGGACGGAGCATCCCATGCCTGAAGGTTCCCCGCCGGTTCTCCCCATGCCCGCAACGGCGGTGCCGATGTGGGAGCTATTGACCGCCCTCGGCCGCTGGGTCGACGAGCACAACCAGGCCCGGAGGCGCCCGCCGGGATGGCGCGGCCTGCTGGCCGTCGTCGTCGGATGGATCCGGCCTCGCCCGCGCACCACTCCCCACGACACCGCCATGAAGATCGGGAAGGTCGGCGAGGAATTCGGTGAGGCCTGCCAGGCCTACAGCGGCTACGTGGGCCAGAACCCCCGCAAGGGGGTCACCCACACGCGCGAGCAGGTCGCTGCCGAGCTGTTCGATGTGGCCCTGACCGCCCTGGTCGCCGCCTACGACTTCAGCGACGCCCCGGCCGCTGACTTCGCCGCCCACCTCACCGCGGTCGCCCGCCGCGCCGGAGTTCTGGGAGACCGCGGTGGCCAATGACACCTCCATCGCCTGGACCGACTACACCATCAACGCCGGCCGCGGCTGCACGAAGGTGTCGCCGGGCTGCGACTACTGCTACAGCGAGCGTGATGACCAGCGGTGGGGCAACACCTTCACCACGATCCGGCCCCGCCCGAAGGCGTTCGCCGACATGTTCGCCCTGTCGCGGAAGGTCGCCCGGGAACGGCCCGGCGACACCGCCCGGGTGTTCCTGAACTCCATGACCGACACCTTCCACCCCGCCTACAGCGCCGACTACACCGCCGAGCTGATGACGGTGATGGCGTTGACGCCGAACCTGACCTACCAGGTGCTGACCAAGCGCCACGCCCGGCTGCGGGCGTTCCTGACCAACGTCGACTGGCTGCGCGCGAGAATGAGCAACGTCGCCAGCACCTACGCCCGGCAGCGGCCCGACCTGGATGACATCACCCGCCACGTCTACGACCTGCCCTACCCGCTGTCCAACGTCCACTTCGGTGTGTCAGCGGAGTCGCAGGAGTACGCCCATCGGCGGATCCCGAAGCTTCTGGCGGCCCCGGCCGGGCGGCGGTTCGTGTCGATCGAGCCGATGCTCGGCCCGGTGGACCTGGAGACGTTCGGCTGGCTGGGCGGGGAGTGCGGGGAGTGCCAGTCCGGGACGGTCGGGTTCGACGAGGGGACCTGTCTGGCCTGTTCGGGTGCCGGTCGGCGGCCGGGCCTGGACTGGGTCATCCTCGGCGGTGAGTCCGGCTTCGGGACCGGGTATCGGCCGGTCGAGCTGGAGTGGATGCGCGACGTCGTCGCCCAGTGCCGTGAGGCGGGGGTGGCGGTGTTCGTCAAGCAGCTCGGCACCGCCCAGGCCCGGCGGTTGGGCTTGCGCGACTTCAAGGGGGAGGGGATGAGCGAGTGGCCGGCGGACTTGGATGATCTGCGGGTGCGCGAGTTCCCTGTCCCGGTCACACTGCACGCCCCCTCTACCCCACAACTAACTAAGTAGATGTACACTTAATGTTGGTCGACCGGCCTCCGATCGACCAACATCCAGGAAAGGACCGACCATGCGTTTCACGGTGCCCGACTCACGTGCCGACGACCAGATCATCCCGATCTTCCATGATCTCGGTACGAGGGATGTCGCGGTGACGTGTTACGCGCCAGACGGGCAGGAGGTCGGCTACGTGGCGGCCATCCCGACGAGCTTCGCCGAGGTGGAGATCGTGGTGGTGCCGGGGAGCGACATCTCGGAAATCGAGATCATTCCCGCCGCCAAATAGGTGCCCCACCGTTGCGACGGCGCTAGATACCCGTACAATTCGATAGAGCGATCGAAGTGCAAGGAGCGAGCGACCACCAGGAGGTTGACATGAACACCAGAGAGATACAGGAACACTTTCGGGAAGTCACCGATGAGGAGAACCTCAACGCCCACCCGGCCACCCGCGAAGCGCTGGAGGCGATCGAGGATCCGTGGGAGCAGTTCCTGAAGGCGTGCGAGATCGCCAACGAAAACGGCCCCAAGTCGCCGGCCATGGCGGCGCTTCAGGAGCAGCGCGTCCTAGGCATTGCCGTCCTGCACCTCATCTTCCGGGTGTCGAAGCTGGCCATCGGCCGCATTCTGGCGATCCCGGAGCTGGCCTCGAAGGGCAGGTCCACCGACCGCCGCGTGGTGCAGAACTGCATCGACCTCATCGACGAGGGGCTTTCCGGGCAGCTTCCCGATTGGACCAAGGAGGAAGCCGCGATGCAGGCGCGCCAGGCGCACCTGCAGATCGTGGAGAGGACCCGGATCGGGACGGTGGCGCGGGAGTTCAGGAAGGCCCACATCTTCGGGTGGACCGAGGGCTGGTGGGGACAGGTGGAGAGCAACGCCAAACTGTCTCGCGAGTCGGGCCTATCCACCGCCGCGGTCGCGCAGATCCGCACCGGCAAGGTCAACCCCACCGCCGCCGAACGGCGAGAGCGCGAGGAGCGCAAGCAGAGGGAGCAGAGGGAGCAGACCACCGGAAAGGCGGTGGAGGCCAAAGCCTCCTGAGACATCGCCTGGACGGTCGCAACGCACAACGAAGGCACCGGATGACCACATCCGGTGCCTTCGTCATGTCCGGGAGAGCGCGGCCGGTCAAGGGCGCGACGTTACCCACCGGCCGTAGGCATGGTGACCGGCATGGGCGAGGTCATCTCACTTCAGCAGGCCCGCCGGGCGCGTTACCGACGCCGCCTGGCACTGGCCGAGCATGCGGTGATGCACCCCGCCCTGCGGTGGGTGACCGGGGAAGGCGACAGCGTCGCCCACCGCCGCACCCCGGCCGGTGCGACTGCCTGCGGCGTCCAAGGCCCCCTCCTGCTGGCCGCCGCAGGCACCGGCCGTTGTGCCGACTGCTACCCCGGCGCGCGGCGGGAGCCCGCGTGAGTCGGGTCGCCGAGGCCGCCCAGCGGCGGGTGACCGGCCGCTCCTCGCAGGCGGCCCGCCTGTTCGCCGACCTCAAGGCCGCCCCGCCGGACGCCCGGCGCCGTTTCCTGGCCGCCCTCACCGGCGAAGACCTCCGGCAGGTCCTGGCCGTCGCCGCCCGCGAGGGCGGCACGCCGTACTCCTTGTGGGATGACGACCCGGTCGGATTTGTCCACGACGTGCTGGGCGAGGCGACCTGGAGCAAACCCCGGGAGATCCTGGCGGCCATCCCCTCCAGCAAGCGCGTCGCCGTCCCCTCGTGCTTCTCATCGGGAAAAACATGGTCACTTGGGCGGGCAACACTTTGGTGGTCTTTCGTTCACCCGCCGGGGCAGGCCAAGGCCGTCACGCTGGCGCCGACATGGCGGCAGGTCGTGCGCCTGGTGTGGTCGGAGATCCGGCACGCCCACACCAGGGCGGGCCTGCCTGGCACGGTAGACGCCGCCCAGCTGAAGATCCCCGACGGGGCCGGGCGGGAAGTCGTGGCCAGTTACGGCTTGAGCGCGGCGCCGTGGAACGAGGCGGCCGTTCAGGGCATCCACTCGCCCCGGCTGCTGCTGGTGGTCGACGAGGCGGGCGGCATCTCCACCACGATCGGCCGGAACCTGCGCGGCATGCTGTCCTCCCAGGGCAGCCACATGGTCGCCATGGGCAACCCTCCCACCGATGAAGAATCCAGCTGGTTTGAGAGCCTGTGCGACCAGGACGGGGTGCTCGTCATCCCGATCAGCGCCTACGACACCCCGGCCCTGTCGGGGGAGGCGGCGCCGCGGTGCCGCTCCTGCCTGGGGAGCGACCACGCCGTCACCAAACACCTGGTGGAGCCGTCCTGGGTGTCGGACACCATCGCCGAGCACGGCGAGGACTCCAACTACGTTCAAAGCAAAGTTCATGCCAGGTTCCCGCGGGGCGGCCCGAACCGGGTGCTGCCGAGCGCGTGGGTGGATGAGGCCGCCGCCAGCGACGAGCCCGACAGCCCGGAGCACATGGCGCTGTGTGACCTGGAGCTGCCGGATGAGAGCGCATCGTGGAAGGTCAAGCGCAACGACTGGATCCGCCTCGGGGTGGACGTTGCCTCCGACGGCGGCGATGAAATGGTGATCTCCCGGTGCGTGGGAGACCTGCTGACCATCCAGCACGTGTCGGCGGGCGCGGCCAATCTCAACCAGGTCGACGTCGCCGGCGCGGTGCTCAAGGAGATCCGGCGGGCCGAGCTGCTGCGCGAGCGCCTCGGCAGCCGGGAGCCGATCCGGGTCAAGGTGGACGCGATCGGCGTGGGCTGGGGAGTGGTCGGCACCCTGACCCGGTGGGGTGATGAGGGTGTGCACGACGCTGTCATCGTCGGGGTGAACGTGGCCGAGGACACCGAGCGGGAGCCGGACGCCGACACGCTGCTGCCCGCCCGTAAGAGGGATGAGCTGTGGCTGTCGATGCGGGCCCTGTTGCGGCCCACCCCGGCCGGGCATGCGCTGCGGCTGCGGGTGGACTCCAAGACGCTGGCGCAGTTGCGGTCGCCGACGATGACGACCAACAGCCGCGGGCAGACGGTGGTGGAGTCCAAGGACAAGATGCGTCGGCGCGGTCTGTCGAGCCCGGACCGGGCCGAGTCGGCACTGCTGTGTGTCTATGAACCGGCGCCGCGGCGGCGACGCAAGAAGCGGGCCCGCCTGGTGGTGTGACCGGTCGGCTGTACCGGACTACGAAATGACACACCGTCACGAGATGTACCGGGATCGCCCCACGGACCTGCACGAATTACTGTGGGACATACCACTACAACCTGATCACCCGGCCGCCGTTACGGCCGGTACTCAGCCGCCATCCCCACCCCGGGCGGCCTCCACACCCTCTGCTAAGTACTCGGACGTTGCGGAGGGGAATTTCACCGTTTCCGGGGACGAGTCCTCCTCCCGCGCCCCCGGCCACGCGCATGCCATGGGGGACTAATGCCGTTGCCGGACTACTCGCCAACGCACGTCTGGGTCGGTGCCGCCACCGTCCCGATCAGCAACCGGAAGGTGCGCCGGGCCTACCTGCGCCAATCGGTGCGGGTCGTCAAGGACGCCCGCATCGACGTCTTGGAGATCTACTGCTCGCAGTGCCGCCGCCCCTACGACGATGTCCGCGATGAGATGTGCAGCGCGGCCGAAGGCAACGAACACCTCCGGGGTGGGCCGATCGGCGAGAGGAAAAAGCGGGCCCACCACCGCCACAGCTGCATCCTGCTCGGCTGCGACTTCCCCACCGTCCTGCGACCGAGGCCTTCGCTGTTCGACGATGACCCCGCCGAGGGCGCCGGCGAAGACGAGGAGCGGCAGGCGGTGTAGGTCAGCACGCGACCTAAGGTCATCAGGCCCCATACCGTCCATGCCGCACGGTGTAGGCGGCAAGGGGGCCCTGGGGTGGAGATCCGATCGTTGATGCGGCGGCTGCTGCCCGGTCAGGAGCGGTCGGCAGTCGCCCGGCGCACCGAGCGCAAGGTCGTCTTGGCCGACTACTACGCCGCGATGGTGTCCGCGGGCCTGTACTCGACCTACCAGTCCAAGCCGTGGCCGGTCGAGCGGGCGGTGGCCGAGGCATACGAGCGGCTGGTCTACGTCTACAAGTCGGTCGAGGCGATTGCCGGGCACGCCTCGCGCCTGCCCTACCGGCTGCGCGAGGGGGAAGAGGTGCTGGGCGAGCACCCGATGTACCGGCCGCTGAACGTGCAGGCCAACCCGATGGAGACCGGTCGGCAGTTCAAGAAGCGGCTGGCCATGCAGGTGCTGTTGTCCAAGCGGGGCGCGTTTGTGGAGAGGACCCGTTCGGCCAGCGGCAACGTGGTACGGCTGGACCTGCTGCCGCCGGGCCGTACCTACCCGGTGCCCGGCACCGGCCAGGAACTCATCTCCCACTACGAGGTGCTGCGGCCCGACGGCTCGCGCCAGCGGATCGAGACCGAGAACGTCGTCTGGGTCCGCGAGCCGCACCCGCTCGACGCCTACAGCGGCGTCACACCGCTGGAGGCGGCGGGACTTTCCATCGAGTTGGACTTCATGACGCGCCTGTTCAACGTCTCGTTCCTGAAGAACGACGGCAGGCCTGGCGGGATCGTCGCCATCGATGGCGAGCTGGACGACTGGGGAATGGCCGAGTTGCGGTCGCGGTTCGGCACGGGCCCGGCGCAGGCGGGCCAGCTCACGGTGGTCGAAGGGCAGGTGTCCTATGTCGACGTCGCCGCCAAGCCGCGCGACATGCATTACGCCGACATGTCGAAGACCTCCAAGATCGAGATTTTGACGGCGTTCGGGGTGGGCGAGTCGGTCATCGGCTACGCCGCTGACCGCACCTATGAAAACGCCGAGCAGGAGTTGCTGAACTTCTGGACGATCACGATGATCCCGTTCCTGGATCTGCTGGCCTCGGCGTTCGACGCCGATTCCAGCGACGGCCTGGAGGGATTTTTCGACGTGTCCGGCGTGGAGGTGTTGCAGCGCGCGGAGATCGCCCGGCGGGCCGAGGCGCGCGAGGAGTGGGACAAGGGCCTGATCAGCATCAACGAGTACCGGGAGCGGGTCGGCCGGGAACCGATCGACATGCCGCGCGCCCGTGGCCTGTGGGTGCCCAACGGCAAGACCCTCATCCCCGCCTCCGTGGAAGATCAGCGCAAGATCGACGAAGAGACGGCGGCGAAGCTGCCACCGGCCCTGGCGCAGAACGCGATCGACGGCAAAACGCCGCTCGCGCTGCCACCCGGTTCCCGGCCGAGCGTGCCGGTGGACAGCGCCGGGGAGCAGGAGCCTGCGGCGCCGGCCGTCTCGGCGGCCAAGGCACTCGCCACCGCCGACTGGATCCGGTTCGGGGTCGACATCGACTCCGACGGTAGGGATGAGATGGTGATCGGCCAGCGCGTGGGGGACCTGTTGACTGTCCAGCACGTCTCTAAGGCCGATGCACCCCCTTCCTCCTCGACCGGCGCGGCCGACCTCCCGGGGGGTGAGTCGGGGGCGGTCGCCCGGCCGGTGCTGCGCCTGGTGCGACCAGCGGAGGCCAAGGCCAGTCCGGCGCCGCAGTGGGCGGAGTCGGTGCCGGACGGCGCCGCCCGCGACCGGCTGGAGACCATGGTGGCCGCCGCTCTGGCCGCGGTCGGCCTGCGCCTGGTGGAGCGCACCGCGGCCCGCCTGGGATCGAGCAAGGTGCGCCGGGGAACCCGGCACTGGGTGGCCGAGCACGAGGTCGACACCCGGCGGGGCGACAAGGCGGTGGACGCGGCCGGGGCGGTGGACGCAGATCGGTGGGAGGAGGAGACGCAGCAGGCCGCTCACCCGCTGGTGACGGCTGCGGCGACGGCCGCCGCGGCGGTGTTGGTCGCCGACCTGGTCTCTGGGGATGAGCCCGCGCCGTACGACCTGACGCCGCTGGTGGAGTCGGTGCTGTCGCTCGTGGGCGCCGCGGCGCGCGGGCAGGCAGAAAAGCTCCGCGTCCTGGTGGCCTCCCTGGACGCCGAGGGCGCGGACATGGCCGTCATCACCGAGGCCGTCCGCGATCGAGCACCGGAGATGACCGCCTGGGCCGAGCGGGTGGCGGTGCAGGCCGCCACGGTCACCGTCAACGGCGCCCGGGAGGTCGCCGCCGCAGCGGTGACCGGCGCCGGGTACGCGGTCGACAAGACGTGGATTTCCCGCCGTGACGAGAAGGTCCGTGACAGCCACCGGCAGGCACACGGCCAGCACCGGCCGGTCGGGGAGTTGTTCTCCGTCGGGGAGGCGCTGCTGCGGTATCCGGGGGATCCGTCCGGGCCGCCGAAGGAGACCTACGAGTGCCGATGCTGGGCGACGCACCGTTCCCGCGCCACTGGCCGGTTCGTCCCGGCGCCGGAGGGGCGGACCCGCTTCACCCGGGCCGACCGGGAGGATGCCGCCGCCCGGCGGGCGTCGTGATCACGCGACGGTAGCGGGCGGCGCCTGGCACGATCCTGCCTGCCACCCCCTATGGCCACCACGAGGGGGAATCCATGGCTCTGGTCCGGGAGAACGGTACGGCGCTGGCCAAGGCGCCGGGCAGCGGCGTGCTGGAGTCGGTCACCGACACCGACCCGCTGGTCAAGGTGAAGATCGCCGTCTACAAGGACAGTCCGTACGACAACGTGGAGCTTCCCACGCAGATGCGGCAGCTGAGGTTCCGAGCCGGGCAGATCATCCGGCAGTCGGAGTGGGATGCGGAGTTCGTCGTGCCGACCATCGTCGCGGTGAGTCCGGCGACCGGCCTGGCCGCGGGCGGCACGGTCATCACCATCACGGGCAGCGGCTTCACCGCCGATACCACGGTCACTGTCGGCGGCAACGCGGCCACCGCGATCGACGTCGACACGGCCGCGAAGGTCAAGGCCACCACCGCGGCGCACACGGCCGGGGTGGTGGATGTGGTGGTCACCACCGCAGGCGGGTCGGCCACCAAGGTCGGCGGTTTCACCTTCACCTGATCGCGTCCGCCTGCTGTCCCTGCGGGAGGAGGCGACCTTACCGCCGGCGCCCTTCTACCTTGCCGATTATCACGCGCACCCACCCCGCGACCGTGATCTGCAAGGGGAGGGGCGTCTGTGCGCCTGGAATTCAAGGCCGCCACCGCACCGGCCGGGGCGGAACTGCTGGAAGCTGACGATGAGACCGGCGTCGTCGAGGCGATCGTGTCGGTCACCGGAATCGTCGACTCCGACGACGACATCATCACCCCCGGCGTGTATGCCGAGTCGCTGGCCCGGCGCCGCCCCAAGGGGCTGTTCGCCCATGACTGGAAGCAGTGGGCCTCCAGGACGGAGAACATCGAGGAGTGGCTGCCGGGGGATCCGCGGCTGCCGAAGACGACCCGTAACGGCCGCCCCTGGCCTACCGAGGCGGGCGGCCTGTACGTCAGGACCCGCTACAACCTCGACACCACCAGCGGCCGGGACGCCTACCACCACGTGAAGTTCTACTCCCAGAGCGGGGAGTGCGAGTGGAGCATCGGCTACCGGGTGCCCAAGGGCAAGGGGGTGCGCGGAAAGGACGGCGTCCGCCGCATCACCGGAATTGATCTTTTCGAGTACAGCCCGGTCCTGTTCGGCGCCAACAGCGAGACCGGCACGCTGTCGTTCAAGGCCGCCGAGATCTCCGAGGGCGACGAGGGGGACTACGAGCCGATCACGGCCAAGTGCGCCGACGGCGTCGACCGCACTCCGGCCGGCGGTAGTGACCCCGGCGGTGATGCCGCCGAGGGGGAGGAGCAGGATGACCCCTCGAATGCCGACGTGCCCCTCGACGGGCCGCCCGCCCAGGAGCCGGTCGACGACGCCGAACTTCGTGCCGCGGCCGAGCAGCTGGATGAGGCGGAACTGGCCGAGGGTGCTGCACATGCACCGGCTATGGCCGATGAGGACGTCGCGGAAGGCGAGCAGGCCGATGCCCCCTCTTCCTCCTCGACCGGCGCAACCGAGGAGGAAGAGGCCTCGACCGAGGAGGAAGAGGACGCACAAGGCGACGCGCCGGACCAGGGCGGCGCCAAGGACGGTGCGCCCGGGGTCGCCGACACCCCCGCCGATGCCGCCGCGGTCGCCCGGCTCAAGCGGTGGTACGCCCGTGGAGAGGGCGCGGTGAAGATCGGGTGGGGGACCGCGGGGGACTGGGAGCGGTGCGTTCGCCTGGCCGGTGAGCACATGTCGCCGGACAAGGCCAAGGGGTTCTGTTCCAACATCCACCGGCAGGTGACCGGCGAGTGGCCGGGCCCGCAGGCCCACGGCGGCAAAGCGCAGGAGATGGTGGAGTCGGCCCGCTACCCCTACCTTCCCGGGAGCTATGAGGAGCGGCGGGACACGCTGCGGGAGATGGCGGCCAAGCTGCTGGATGTGCCGGTGACCCACGCCGAGGTCGTGGCGACCTGGCCCGACCGGATCGTGGTGACCGCCCTGACCGACACCGGGCAGGGCGCCAAGTCCTTCGAGCTGCCCTACACCGCCGGGGCCAGCGGCACCCTGCTGGTCGGCCAGCCGGTGCCGGTGGAGGTGAGCGTGCGTGTGGAGGGGGAGGTCGGTGCGCCGCTGCCCTACGCGGCGATGATCGAGGAGGCCGCCCAGGGGATCAAGACGTTGCTGGCGCATGGCGAGGCCAAGGCGGGGCGGGTGCTGTCGACGGCCAACGCCCGGCGCCTGGTGCACGCGGTCGAGCAGATCGTGTTCGTGCTCAAGGCGGCCGGGTTGCCCGTCAACGACAATCCGGAGGTTGAGGAGGAGGCCGATGCGGTGGCCGCGCCGTCGGAGTCCACGGCGCCCTCCGCGCGCGGCGAGAGCGCCAAGGCGGCCGGGGTCGTCGTGGGAGAGGATTTGCAGGCGCGCATCGCGGCGATCCTGGCCGATGCGCAGGCGGTGCGGGTGTGATGAGCCGTGCGGGGCGCCTGGGAGATAGTGGAGGCGCCCCGCAGGCTCATCGGATCCCCCTGGGAGGGGATTGGGGCCGCGGGTGCCCCCCCGACAACCCGCGGCCCTGCGACTGAGCGGCGAGCGCAAGGCGTGGTGTGGCTGCTCGTCGATCACCCCGTCAGACCCGAGCGGTGAGCGGGCGGGTCCGGCGTCGCGTTGACGCTTACAGTAACCAGCCGGTGACTCTGGCGGCATGTTCGTGGGGCGTTTGCCACCCGTCAATTTCGTACTGAAGTACGACGCGCCGATGCCGGAGACGTTGACCTCCCGGCCGTAGACGAAGGGCGCGACCTAACGCCCGTCCGATGCCTACCGTCAGCAGTGATCGTGTCGTCCCCGTGCTGACAGGGCGAACGACCGGACACCCCCAGTGTCTTGCGGCCATGCGCGCCGTTGGCGCTGTGTGCCGCCGTTCGCAACGGAGCACTGCACGTGGGTTCGACCACAGCACTCAAGGATCGCCTCAAGGAGCTGAACGAGGCGCTCGTCGTCAAGGCCGACGACATCGAGAACCACGCCATGGCGTGGAAGGACGAGACCGGCAAGGGCGAATACGTCATCGGCGCCGCCGAGTACGAGAAGTTCCTCAAGGCCGTCAACGAGGCCGACGAGATCCGTCAGGCCATCGCCGTGACCCAGAAGGGTCTGGGGATCTTCTCCTTCATCGAGCAGCCGGTCGGCGACGGCCCGGTGGCCGGTGCCGAGCAGACGGGCCACAGGTTGGCGCAGATGGGCGCCAAGTCGCTGGCCGATGAGTGGCTGGCCTCCGGCGCCTTCGCCGAGATGAAGGAGTCGGGCTTTCGCCGCTTCGGTCAGGTCGCCGGGTTCGAGCGGGGCCTGTCGTCCTTCCAGCAGAAGGACGTCTACTCCGCCATGGCGGGGACCATCACCCTGCCGGCGCTGGGCACCCAGGAGAACCTCGGCCTGACCCAGCGCATGCTGCGGCCGGGAAGGGTTCGTGATCTTTTTCCGGCTGAGCGAACCACAGCGAATCTGCTGTGGGGTATCCGGGAGACCGGGTTCACCAACCGCGCCGCCACCGTGCCCGAGCGGCGCGCCGCCGACGGCACCAGCCCCCCGACCGGCGGGCCGACCGACGTTTTCGGCCTCAAGCCTCGGTCCGATCTGACGATCGTTCCGATTTCTTACCCCATTTCGACAATTGCGCACATCATGTACGCACACAAGAACACGATGGACGACGAGCCGCGCCTTCGGGGTCTTATGGATCGCGACATGGTTGACGGTGTAAAAATGCAGGAGGACTGGCAAATTCTTTATGGTGATGGAATCGGCGAGAATCTCACCGGTCTTTTCAACACCAGCGGAGTCCAGACCTACACCGGCCTTTCCAGCGACAGCAGATCGGCGCAGGTTCGTCGCGCCATGACGAGATCGATTCTCGCCTACTTCATGCCTTCGGGCGTGGTCATGCACCCTCTGGACTGGGAAGACCTGGAGCTGGAGAAGGATAAGAATGGCGCCTATATCATCGCGGTCTCCGTGGCCGTGGGTGGCGAAAAGCGCGTGTGGCGGCTTTCCGTCGTCGACACTCCGGCCATTCAGGAGGGTAAGTTCATTCTCGGCGCCTGGGGCACCGGAGCGAAGCTTTACGATCGAGAGCAAGTGAATATCCAGGTCAGCACGGAAAACCGGGATATGTTCGAAAGAAACGCGGTCACCATTCGCTGCGAAGAGAGAATTGGATTGGTGGTTGATCGTCCCGAATCATTTGTGATCGGCACCTTCACCACCCCCGCGTAAATACAATTAAATAGGCAGCCACATTTTCCGGGCGGGGCGTTAATTATTAATGCCCCGTCTGGATTCTTTCCCGGGGCGGCTGTTGGCAAAGCGATCCAGGGGGAAACTTGCCCGCAGGTTTGCCTGGGCACCGCTGAGACGTCTTCCGGCGGTGCGACCGCGGCCTGAAGGGGGTGATGTGCCACCCCCTGGCCAACCGCACGTCAGCGGCCGATCATGCGCCCGCCATGCCGCCCGCCGTCCCCGTGGCCGTCGGCCGCCGGGGCGGGCAGACGCACGCCGGGACGCTACGGCCTTCTCCCTCCTACGGTCGGTCCGGTCTAGTGATCAACGTGGAGAGGATGTCGGGTGAAGCGCCTGATGATCATCGCTGTGGTGTGGGGGAGCCTGCTGGTCTCCGCCGTGGGTGTGGCCGCTCCCGCCCAGGCCGTGCCGTGCGGGCAGGACCGCTGCGTCCGCCTGACGACCTACCGGCCCGCGCCGCGCCCGGCCGCCTGCGCCCGCCCGCGCTGCGCCCTTCCCCGCCGGCAGCACCGGCCTCGGATCCAGGTCCGCCAGACCCAGATCGTCACCCAGAGCCCGGGGGCGCCCACCACGCCGCTCCCGGCCCCGCAGCCACAGACGCGGGAGATCACCAACCTGTGTGCGTTCCTGGTGCTCTGGCTGGGCCTGAACGGCCCCGGGTCGTGACCGCTGGTAGAGCGCGACCCAACCGGACGGGCGTGCCTATGGTGCATCGGAATCAACCGGCCGTCTGGAGGAGCTGACCGTGGCCGAACGTAAGAGCAAGGGGCAGGAGGCCGACTCCTCGGCCGAGACCGCCACCGCGACCACTTCCGGTGAGACCGCCGAGCCCAGCGACGTGGCGCAGTCGTCGGCGGCCCCGATCGATCCGCCGCTGACGGCCCGGCAGATGCAGCAGCAGCCGTTGCACGGCCACCCCGACTCCACCACCAACGCCGTCTCGGCGTCCAACGCGCTGCGGTCGGTTCCCGGGTCGGCCCACGAGGGCCTGGTCGATGAGAACGAGCAGCCGCTGGACATCGAGGACGTGTTCGTCTTCCCTGAGGCCGGTGACCCGAGCACGTTCGCCACGGTGAAGGTGCGGGTGTTCGAGCGGTTCAAGTACCCCAACGCCTCCCAGGTTACCTCTCACCTGCTGTACCCGGCCGGGGCGCAGGTGCCGGTGTGGCAGGCCCGCAAGGTCGTCGACAAGTACCGCGAACTACAGGCGGAGCAGACGATCTCTTGATCGTGCGGTCGGGGCCGTTGCTGTGGGGGGATGGCCCTGGTCGCGCTGGCGCGGCGTCCTTTTTCCATGGGGGTGGGGGGACGCCGCGCCCCCTCTTCTCGTCTGACGGCGCGACCTTACCGGGCGCCTCCTGCCACCGTCGGCGCTGTGAGCACACCTGTCCTGATCGTGTCGGTCTCCGACGTCGCCCGGCACCTGCGCATCGGCGAGCCGTGGAACGAGGACGACCGATGGCTGATCCAGCAGGCCATCTTCGACGCCCAGACCGATTTGGAGGCCTACCTGGGCAGGCCGATCACGCCTCGGCTCTACACCCAGAAGGGCCTGTGGCCGATCTCGAGCCACCCACATGGCTACGTACTGGCCTACACCCCGGTCATCGCGGTCCTGTCCGCCACGCCGGAGACGTTCGAGGGACAGTCGACCGGCCGCTACACGGTCACCTACACCGCGGGCCTGGATGCGGCCAACGCCCCGGACCTGGAGCCGATGCGGCGCCTGGTGCGCGCTCACGCGATGGCCTCCCCGGTGCTGCGTGACCTGGCCCAACGTCTGGGGGCCGCCTCGGCGCGAGTTCCGCAATCGGTGGCGGTGGAGGGCCAGTCGGTGACCTACGCCGATGAGAAAAACGCGTCGCAGGCCGAGCAGGGGGATCGTGCGGCCGGTTCGCTGCCGACGTTCGCCACCTGCCGGCAGTGGCGCATCGCCGGGCGCCGGGCGCACCAGATGCCGAGCCAGTACAGCGCGCCGTGGCCGTATGACCGCAACACCTACACCGGACAGTGGGAGGCCTGACATGTTTCGCCGATTCGTGCTGATCCGATTGCAGGACGTCAGCGGCGTCTCCGGGCGGGGGATCGTCGTGCACGGCGTGCAGTTCCCCGACGGGGTGTGCGCCTACCGGTGGCACAGCGACCGCCGTACCACCTGCGTGGCCGACGGCATCGACGACATCGAGGCCATTCATGGGCATGGCGGTGCCACGGTTGTGCACTGGTTGGACGGCGAGGACGATCCGGCCCTGGATACTGTGACCGCCCTCTGGGACATCGAGCGGAACCACGTACTGCCGGTTCCGGACGGCTCGCTGCGGGGCCCGAAGGAGGGGGAGCGTGGCAGTGCTGCTGCCTGACCGCTCCTTGGGGGTGCGGCGGCGCACTGGCGGGGCGATCGGCTCGCATGGGGAGCGCACGGGTTACACCTGGGCGGCGATGGTCGGTCCGTGGCCGGGCCGGGCCGATGAGGGGCCGGATACGGCGATCGGCGAGATCGAGGGCCGGGTGTGGGTGCTGGCGGTGGATCCGGCGGCCTGGCCGGTCTATCAGAAAGACCTGGTGGTCGACCCGGACTCAGGGCAGGCCTGGCTGGTCACCTCTGCCGACCTGCTGGAGCACACCGAGTACCCGGAGGTCAGCTACATCCGCGTCGAGGGGCACGCCCGCACCGTTGAGGGGGCAACGCGGCCCTAATGTCGTCAGGTCGAACAGGCGACGTTATCGGGCGTGGGGTGGCACGGTGGCAGAAGTCGCCAGGCTCGTCACAGCATGGCGATGGCCGCCGGGTCCCCCGATCGCATGCGGCCCCGTGGGGGAGGTGCCCAGCCGGGAGAGGGCACCTCCCCTCCTCATCTCTGACGGTCCTGACGGTCGGTGTGCATCAGCGCCTCGATGTCCAGCAAGGGGCCGATCTTGATGCCCATCGCGTCGGCCAGGTCGAGCGCTGGCCGTGGGTCGCCGCCCAGGGCCCGAACCATTTCGATGTAGGTGCGGCAGGGCCAGGGCAGGCGGCGGCCGTGGGAGTCACGGCAGGTCGGGCACTTCAGCTCCGCGTGGGGATCCCCGGGGCTGTGCAGGTGTCGCAGGACGACGGTCCCCCGCAGAACACACTCGATGTGCCGGGATCCGGCGTAGGCGGTCAAGGCCATCAGCCGTGGATCGCCCGGTTCCTCGATCGGGCCGCTTCCGATCATCTCCTCTCCTCTTCGGTGAGGTGCGGCCTGCGGTACTGCAGGAACTCCATGAACCGGGCGACCTCCCACTGGTTCTCCGACGAAAGCCCCCGGTCGGTCATCTCGATTGCCAGGGGAGGCGGGATGGTCAGGTCGGCGCCGTTCAGGCGTTCCACCGGCAGCCCGAACAATGCGGCCAGGCGTGCCATCTCGTCGTCGTCGGGGACGGTACAGCCCACCTCCCACGCGGCGACCTCCTCCTCGGTGACCTGCATGGCGTTGGCCACGAGGAGACGGGTCATGCCGAGGTAGTCACGCTCTTCGGCGATGCGCTGGGCGGGGGTCATGAAGCCTTTGCCGCCTTTTCGTCGCAGGTTTGCAGACGGCGGCGGAGGGTCTCGGCCGCCGTGGCGTTCAGGGCCCGGAAGGTCTCGGCCTCGGCGCGGAAGTTCTGCGTGATCCGCTGGATGGCGCGAATCTGCCGTTCGGCGATGTCGAAGAAGGCCTCGGCGTCCCGATAGTCGACGGAGTCGAGTTCGCCGTCGCCGCACCAGTCCTCCTCAGCGGCGTCCCCCAGCGCGCGGCGGGCCTGGCGCAGCAGGGCCATGGCGTCCTTGAGGGCGTCGGTGGCGGCGTCGCACCGCTTAACGTGAGCGGCGAAGTGGTCGGCGTGCGCCTGGTCGGCCTCCACCTCGGCCAAGACGAGGCGCCACAGCCGTTCCCCGTCGTCATCGCCGAAGCGGATCCGCAGGCGAGTCGGCAGGTCGGGAAAGGCGCGGCCGGTGGCGTCGGGCTCGGCGGCGAGCAGGGTGGCCAATTCAACGGGGGTGCCGGGCAGGTCGACGGGGAGGTGGTCGACGTCGGTCCGGTCTGAGTCGTAGGGGACGTCCTCGAAGCAGACGCCCTCGGGGTAGGCGGTGGTCTTCATCTGCCTGCGCAGAGCCTGCAGGTAGGAGCTGCGCTGCTCCTCGGCGGCGAAGGGGCCGAGGTGGGCGGTGGGGTAGCCGGGCTTGACGACGTCGATCGCGAAGGCGGGGGCGTCGGCGAGCTGGAGCGGGGAGGTCAAGTGATCGTTGTTCATCTTTCGCCTCACATTTGCGTTGAGGGTGGGGTCAGGAACGGATCTGGACGGGGACGGGAAGGCCATAGTGCAGGGCCAGGGCGCGGGCGCACTCGGGAATGTCACCGCTAGTGATCAGGCGGTCGGTGTGGCTGTAGGCGCGGTAGCCGTCCGTGCCGGCGGTGACGCCGCCCAGGTGCATGCGCAGGGCGCAGACGATGGCGGGGTGGCCCTCGAAGATCAGGGTGTGGTGGCCGACGTCCTGGCGGTGCACATGGACGGTGGTGGGCGGCTCGGTTGCGGCCGGGGCGCACACGACGACGGCGACCTTGTTGGCGCGCACGATCGTCCATCCGGCTCCGGACAAGACCTTCTCGTAAGCGGTCATGGCCTCATCCCAGGTCGCGCGTTCGGCCTGGGTGCGGGGGCGCTCGATCTCGCCTCTTTGGACGCGGCAGATGGCCACATTCCACACGTCGTGCATGAGGAAGAACCCGTCGCTGTTGTCCTCGGAGGGGAGCAGACCGTTGCCGGTGAGGATGTCGTGGGCGGCGCGGAAGTCCCAGCGGGGCGCCCCCTCGTAGGGGGGTATCGGGGCGCCGGGGCCGGTCAGGATTTCGAACATGACATTGATAGTACGCCTACTTAGCAGATTGCGGAAGGAGAACCGGCCACCTTCTTCTGCTTCCAAAGTGCGGGTACTTAGTAAGTCAGGGGTGTGAGCGGCACGGCCGCAGGCAAGGACGCTACCGATAGCCGACGGCTACGGTGCACGGGTGCTGTGGACCCCGCCGATCGGTGCCATCGGGCTGACCTACTCCACCGGCTGGGCCAACGTGCGCGCCACGATCGGCCACACGCTGGCCGGGGAGTCCAGCCACTACACCCAGGCCTTCATCGTCATCGACGCCGAGCGCGTGATGGAGGCCGGGCACTGCGGCGCCCGCGTAGCCGATCGCCGGGACTACGTCGGCCGCTACGTGCTCTACGGCTGGCTCCCGGACCTGAGCGCACACCAGCGCGAGGAGGTGGCGCGGGCGGCCCTGTCGCTGGACGGCGTTGGCTACAGCCTGCTGGATTACCTGATCTTCCTGCGGCGCCGTATGCGGCCCGAGCGCCCAGCGCCGCCCTACGGTCTGCTGCCGGTGCAGCTGGTCTCCGAGACCTACCGGCGGGCGGGCATCAACCTGCTCGATCTGCTCGACAGCGGTGAGGCGGTGGTGACCCTGTCGGCCCTGGGGGAGGCGTTCATGTCGCGCAGGGAGTGGGAGATGCACGCCCCGGCCGGTCGCTACTCGTGAAGGAGGGGTGACGGTGCGGGTGGAGTTGCGTCGTGACCTGGAGGAGATGGTGGCCCGGCGCATGGTGGGGCTGGTCAATCGGCTGACGGTGCAGGTCGCCGCCGAGGCCGCGGCCCGCGCGCCGGCGGCCAAGGTGTGGGTCACGGTGGCCGACGAGCGGGTCCGCCCCTCCCACCGCGACGCCGACCACCAGATGATCCCGGGGAACCTGCGCTTCAAACTGCGTAAGCAGTCACCGGCCGCGCCGGGCCAGCGCGCCCAGCTGATGGCCGGATACGACCTGGCGCGCGAGCCCCGGGATCCGTCGCTGCCGCTGGACCAGCGGCGAAACTGCCGGTGCGTGGCGATCACCGTGCCGAAGGCAATCGCGATGAAGGTGCGCGCGAGCCCGGCGGCGGCAGCCGGGCGGCGAGTGGTGGGGAGGGTGAGCGTGGTCTTCCCGCGGATCGTGGAGTCCCACACCGGCACCAGCGGTGATGCGGCGGCCCCGTTCCTGGCGCAGGCGGTGGATGCGGTGGCCGCCCGGGTGCGGGGTGTGGGCGCCCGCCGTACCTAGCGCGCGACCTTAGTCCGGGCCGCCGGGCACCGTGGGGGCGTTGATTCAGCCGGACGTTGGAGGCGCGCCGTGTCGGAAAAGATGGTCACCTTGACCCTTGCCCACCCTCTGGAAGAGGAGGGCGCCAAGCGGGTGCGGGCCAAGCAGATCCGTGACTATCAGGTCGGCGAGAAGATCTCCGTGCCCTATCACGAGGCGCGCGGGATCATCTCGGCCGGGTATGCCGCCGGGATCGATCCCGAAGACATCGAGCAGGTACAGGAGGCCCTGGCGACGGCCGCAACGAGCACGGCGGCGGGCAAGCAGACCGTGAAGGCCGACAAGCCCTGATGGACGTCCACCGCCTGGCGCGCACCGACCCGATCCCGCGGGTGATCGCTCACCTGTCGTCGCATCCGGAGGTGACGGCGGCGCTGGGCGGGCCGGATCGAGTGGGGCTGGACAACGTCGCCCCCTTCCCCCGGCTGGTGATCACCGACCCGCCGGGGGATGACCGCAATCTGATCAAGCTGGTGATCTCCACCGTGCAGATCGAGGCGTACGGCGACCTGGACGGCACGATCGGCAAGGGCGCGCTGAAGGCGTTGTGCTACCTCGCGCTGGCCGCCCTGAAGGAGCTGCCGGAGCTGCCGACCCCGCCCGGCGGCCCGGTCATCACCGAGGTGCTGGGGGGCGTGGGGGTGGGATGGTCGCCCGAGCCGAGCGGGCAGCCGCGCTACGTCGCCCAGTGCCGTATCTGGTCGCACGCCTGCCGACGGGTGTGATTCACACCGTGCACGCGTGGGCGTTCACGCGCACCCTGAGAGCGTGCAGGGCGGTGAGCTGGGCGTTCACGCCCGTTCACGCCGTGCGCGCACGGGTGGGCCGTCCGTGGACGGCGCGGCGGGCGACGTGGGAGTTCACGCCTGCGGGGGTGTGAGGATTCCCGCGGGCGCCAGACCGAAGGCGTGCATGACCGCCCGGCACCGCATGGCGCGTGCACGGTGGGCGGCCGGGCAGGCCGGAACGTTCACGGGCGTCTGCGGGGCGGGAGTGGCGTCGGCCGCGGCCGGGGTGGCGACGGCAAGGAAGGCGCGCCCGTCGGGGGTGTCGGCGAGGGCGACGGCGAGCCGGTCGAGGGTGGGGACCATCGGCGGCGCTCCAATTCGTGGGGTGGTTGCACCTGCAAACAGTTTAGAGGTGGCCGCCCTGACGGCATAGGCGCTTTCGACCGGCGCGGCCGACGAGGGCGCGACACAAGAGCGGCGCCGGATCTACGGTTCCTGCGATGCGACACCCCCATGAGTGACATCTGAGGAGATGCCCCATGGCGGTGGACAGCGACCGGATCTTGATCCCGCAGCTTGCGCGGGTCTACCTGGCGCCCGTGGGCACCACGGCCCCAGCCGGAGCAGAAGACACCCTGGCCGCGGCCTGGCGCGAGGTCGGATATTTCACACCCGACTCGTTGAAGTTCAACACGGACCCCTCCTTCGAGGAGGTCAAGTCTCACCAGTCGTCCAAGGCGACCCGGCGCTGGCAGACCGAGGACAGCGCCACCATCCAGGTGGACCTGCAGGAGTGGTCCGGCGACAACTTCAAGGCAATCTTCGGTGGGGGCACCGTCTCCGAGATCGCCGCGGTGGTCGGCCCGCCCGCCGTGCCCAAGCACTACAAGTACAGCCCTCCGGCCGTGGGAGGTCGCACCCAGATCGCTGCGATCGTCGAGGTCCACGACGAGGCCAAGGTCTACCGGCTGATCGTGCCCAAGGCCGAGCAGTCCGAAGGCGCCGAGATCAGCTTGGACAAGACCAAGGAATCCACGCTGCCGCTGCGCCTGGCCGTGTTGGGCAACGACATCGGTGACGACTGGTACATCCGCACCAACGACGACTCCTTCGCCCCCATCCCCTGATCCGCGCCGGGGCCCGTAAAGCAATCTTGGCGTCACACTTCCGAGCGGGTGGTGACCAAACCAGCGGAAGGCCCATATCGTCGATGTCGCCCGCGGCTCCGTCTCTCATCCAGTCTGATTCGACGGGCCGGGACGGCGGCCGGGTGCTTGTCCGGGGGGTCCAGCACCCGGCCGTCCACCTCCTGTGATGCAGGGGGCGACCTTAACGCCCCAGGACTGTGACCCTGTGCGGTGATCACCACGGCTACTAAGTAGTCGAACAATCACCGTTGGGAGTCACCGTGTCCTATACCTCTGAAACCGTCGACCTGGCCGCCCGCCGCGCCGAACGTGCCCGGGCACGCGCGGCCCGCCGCGAGGGCCGCGGGGAGACGCTGCGCATCCAGTACGGCGAGGTGTTCATCGCCGAGCTGGCAGCCGAATTCCCCCTTGATGTGCTGGAGCCACTGCAGGACCTCAACGTCGACCTGCCGCTCCTGATCAGCCAGGCGCTACAGCTGTTCAGCAAGACCAGCGACGACACCGTCAGCAACGAGGCGGCGCTGGAGTTCATCGTCGGCGTGCTGGCCACCAACCCCGACCTGCCCAAGGAGATCGTCTCCATGGTGCAGGAGATGGCACGGCGCCTGTTCGGCGAGGACGGCTATGCCACGTTCGTGGCGACCCGGCCCACGCCGTGGGACGTGGCCGACCTGGCGACGCTGCTGTTTTCCTGGTACGGGGTGGGCCTGGGGGAATCATCGCCGTCCACTACGCCCTCGCCCGCTGGAGCGACCTCGAATACGACCTCCGCGCCCACCTCGGCATCGACGCCCGCCGGGCGTGGGGACGGCCTGGAGAAGAAGGCTTCCTAGGGGTACGGCAGCTGGCCGGGTTCCTGGAGCGGCTGCCGGAGACCTCCTACATCCGCACTACCACGCAGATCCGCGAGCAGCTGCGCCTGGCCGAGCAGTGGACGCTCACCCACGAGCTGCTGGCCCAGGTGATCGAGATGGTGTCGGTGCTGGCTGCGGAGATGCGGATCAAGAAGCCGGTCGAGGTCAAGCGGCCGGCCCACCTGCAGCGTCAGCAGGCCCGTGCGGAGACCGGGCTGAGCGGCACCAAGCACGCCGTGGCGGTTTTGAGGAACGCCCAGGCGCGGCGGGCTCGACGAGCGGCGTGACCACACCCGAGGAGAGACGTCATCGACATCGCCTACGACACCGAGTTTCTGGAGCGGGGCCCGGATTACCCGATCATGCTGATCTCCATCGGAATGATCAATGATTCCGGCGATCTCCTGTATGCGGTCAACGCCGACATGGACCTGGCGGCGGTGTATGCCCACCCGTGGCTGCGCACGAACGTCTACCCCCACCTGCCGCGCACCACGGCCCGGTGCCGCTGCCTCGCTGGCCACCTCGATCTGGCCGACCCGGCGGTGATGTCCCGGCCGCAGATCGCCCGTATGGTGGCCGACTTCATCACCTACCGCCCCTCCCCGCGGCTGTGGGGCTGGTACAGCGACTACGACCACGTGGTGCTCGCGCAGCTGTTCGGCACCATGGCGCAGTTGCTGGCGGGCATCCCGCAACGCACCAACGACCTTCAGCAGGAGATCGACCGCATGGGCAACCCGCCGCTCCCCTCCCAGGAGGGGCCCGCCCACCACGCCCTGGCTGACGCCATGCACATCCAGCGCCTACGCCGCCTGCTGGGCCCGATGCCCCCGGCCAGGGCTGCGGAGGCGTGATGGTGGTGACGGTGTGGGAGTGGGTGACGGTCGACTTCCAGACCGGCCATCCCGGGTGGCGGGCGTTGTGCCTGGGCGCCGGCGAGGTACGGATCGTGGTGGTGGCCGGGTGGCTGATGCAGGAGGAGATGGCCTACGCCGAGTCCACCGGCCGCCGCATCGCCGATCCCGACCGCCTGCCGTATCGGCGGGTGGTGGCTGCGGTGACCGCCGACGATGCCGCCCTGGTGGAGGCATTCACCGTCGAGGGGTTCTGGCGGCTGCTGGCCCCCGGGGAGAAGGTGCCGGGGTCTGCCGAAGTCAACGCCGAGGTGCGGCGCCGTGCGTCGATGAGGTGACGCCCTGCGGCGCCTGGCGAGCGTCGCAAGGCGCTTTCAGCAACCCAGGCGGCGCCTGGCTGTGCTCCTACGCACCCTCACTGTGGCCGACGATGCCGCCCGCCGTCAGGTGATTGCCGCAGGTCAGCAGGGGGCGACCTAAGCAGATCAGGACGCCTACGGTCAGATCCCGGATGCCCACCCCCACGAGGTAGCCGCCGCTGTGTGCGGCATGGGTGGGGGCGCAGGGTGAGCGAGGACGCATCGGCCGGTCGGCTGTATGCCACGGTGGAGATCGACACCACCGGCCTGCGCGGACGCGCCACAGCCGAGATCAAAACCGCGCTGGCCGGCGTCACGGCCAAGGTCCGCGCCGAGCTGAGCACCACCGGCCTGGCGACCCAGCTGCGCACCGCGATCAAGACGGCTGACATCAAGGCGAAGATCCCTGTCGAGCTGCGCGCCACCGGCCTGGTCGCCCAGGTGCGGGCCCTGTCGAAGCTGGCCACGATCCAGGCGAAGGTCCAGGTCGACCGCGCCCAGGCCCGGCAGGAAATCGCCGGCAAGGTCGCTGCGGCCTCCAAGAACCTCAAGGCGAAGGTCGCCGCCGAGCTGGACACCTCCCGCCTGGCCGCGCAGGCACGGGCGGCAGCCCGGTTTGCCGAGATCAAGGCCAAGGTCACCTTCGACCGGGCGCAGATCCGTGAGGAGCTGACGAAGAAGATCGACTCCGCCGCGCGGGGAGTCTGGGCCAATGTGCGGGTCGACCTCGACGACGCCGCGGCTCGGGCCCGCCTGAACCGGCTGAGGCGTGAGCGGATCACTGTCGATGTCGGCGTCAACGTTCTCAGCGCCGCGGCCATCGTCGAGGCGCTGCGCCGGAGCCAGGAGGCCCGGCCGATCAGGCTGCCGGTGCAGGTCACCGGCAGCCAGGCGCTGACGGCCTTCGGCCGGGCGATGACCCGGCTGACTCGGTTCCCGGCCATCGCCTCCGGTGTCCTGCTCGCCGCGGGCGCCGTCACCAACCTGGCGGCGAGCCTGTATTCGGTGGTGGCCGCCGGATCCCAGGCCGTGGGCGTCCTGGCCGCCCTGCCCGGTCTGGTCGGTGCGGCGGCCCAGGGGGCGGCCGGTCTCCTGCTGGGCTTTTCCGGGATCGGTAAGGCGGTCCAGGTCTTGGGGCGGGCCCAGGACCAGGCCGGGCAGATCGCCACCACCTCGGCCGGGCACCAGTCGGTGGCGGCCGACCAGATCCGGGCAGCCCAGGAGCGACTGGCACGGGCCGAGGAGTCGGTGGCCGAGCGAATCGCCACGGCACGCCGGAATCTGGCACGCAGCCAAGAGAGTGCGGCCGAGCGGATCGCCGCGGCGCGTCAAGCGGTCGAACGCGGGGCCGAGAGCGCGGCCGAGCGGGCGCTGGCGGCCGAGACCCGGCTCACCGATGTACGGGTGGCCGGGGCGCGGCGCGTGACCGATGCCGAAAAGCGCCTGTCGTCGATGCACGAGGCCACCACCCGGGCCCAGCAGGACCTGAACCGCGCCGGCGCCGCGGCGGCCGAACGATTCGAAGATTTGGCGCTGGCCGTCCGGGATGCGGCGCTGGATGAGCAGGACGCCCAAGTCGCCCTGGAGCATGCCCGCCGCAAACTGGCCGCGATCAGCAGCCCCTACGCTGAGGGCGCCTCCGACCTGGACAGGCGCCAGGCGCAGATCGACTACGACAAGGCCGTCCTGGCGCTGGACAAGGTGCGTGAGCACCAGGCAGACCTCAAAGCCGAGCAGGCCGAGGCCGACCGCACCGGTGTGCAGGGATCGCGGGAGGTCCTGGAGGCCAAAGAGCGCCTGCAGGACGCCACGCAGTCCGAGACCGACGCCGAGGCCGACCTGCGGGATGCGCGGGCCCAAGCGGCGCGCGATGCCGCCGACGCCGCCGCCGACCTGGCCAAGGTACGGCGGGACAACGCCCGCGACATCGCCGACGATCAAGCGGCGCTGCTGCGGGCCCAGCGCGATGGCGCCCGCGAGATCGCCGACTCGCAGCGGGAACTACGGTCCGCCCAGCGCGACGGCGCCCGCGAGATCGCCGATGCCCGGCGGGCGATCGTGGAGGCGATGTCGTCTGGCACGGAGGCGGCCCGCGCCCAGTCGGCGGCCATCCGCAACGTCGGCATCGCGATGGGCAAGCTCGGCCCGGCCGGGCAGACGTTCGCCCGGTTCATTGACGGCACCCTGCGGCCCCGCTTCTACAAGCTCCGGGATGCGGTGCAGGCGGCGCTGCTGCCGCCGCTGCAAAAGGGGATCATCAAGGCGCTGCCGCTGCTGGACGTCGTGGAGAAGAAGCTAGTCGACACCGGCGGGGTGATCGGCGCCCTGGCCCTGAAGTCGGCCGGTGTGATGTCGACGGGCCTGTTCCGGCGGGACGTCGGCAAGATCATGGGGTCGAACAACCGGGCCCTGAAGGACTTCGGCGAGGCCGGAATCTCCCTGGTCAAGATCTTGAAGGATATCGCGGTCGTCGCCGGGCCGATCCTGGTGGAGCCGTTCGCCCGGTGGGTCCGCACCCTGGCCAAGGCCGGGGAGACCGCGACCGCCACGGGCCGCAGGACCGGCGAGCTGGCCGACTTCCTCGGCCGCGCCAAGGAGACCGCCAAGACGCTGCTGGACATCGGCACGGACCTGGTCGGGACCCTGCTCAACATCGGCCGGGCTGCCCGGCCGACCGGCGACACCGCACTGGCCGACCTGGCGACCTGGGCGGCCAAGTGGCGTGACATCACCGCCAGCCCGGAGTTCCAGCAGTCGGCGCGGGAGTTTTTCGCCCAGGCCCTTCCGGTGGCCAAGCAGTTCGCGGTCTTCCTTGGCCGGGCTATCGAGTTCTTCATCCGTCTGGCGGAGGTCACCGGCGGCGACACGCTGGACGGGTTCTTCGCCGTGCTCGACGGCGTCGTGTCGCTCCTGGAAACGCTGGTGTCGCTACCGGGCGGTGGCGCGGTCCTGTCGGCGATCCTGACCCTGTCGGGTGCCGGCCTGGCGCTGGGCCTGACCGGTAAAGCCCTGGGTTTGATCATCACCCACTTCAAGACGCTGGCGAAGTTCAGCGGCCTGGCCAAGCTGACGGGATCGATCATCGGGCCGTTGACCGGTGGCCTGGGGGCGGGCGGCCTGGCGAAGCTGACCGCCCAGCAGGCGGGCGGCGCCCTCAGGGGAGCGGCCGACACCGCCCGGCTGAGGGCGATGTACGTCGCCGACGCCGCCCGGGACCTCGCCGGGTCGGCGCTGGGGGCGGTCGGTACGGGGGCGCGCCGGGTCCGGGACAGGGTGGCTGGGGCCGCGCGCAGCACCCGCGAGCGGGTCGGCGGCGCGGTCTCCCGCGGCGCCACCCGGGTCCGGGACTTCGTCGCCTCGCGCCGGGATGCGGCCCGGGGGCGCGGCGATCGGGGTTCGGCGACCGTCGGTGCCCTGGGCGGGGACCTGGTCGCCGCCGGGATCGGGCGGGCCGGGGCTGCGGCCGGGCGGGCGGCCAAGGCGGTCGGCAGCTACACCGCGTCCCTGGCCAAGGCCGGGGCCGGGGCGCTGATGACGGGCCTGAGCAAGGCGAGCGGAGCGATCGGTGGCGTCGTTTCCGCCGCCGGGCGTGGCATCGCCGCCCTCAACGGGCTGTCGCTGGCCAACCTCCGGGCCGGGGCGGCATCGGCGGCCAACGCCGTCAAAACCGCGGTGCTCACCACCGGGCAGAAGCTCGCGGCGGCGGCGACCACGCTGTGGGCCGGGGCTCAGCGCGTCCTCAACCTCGTCATGCTCAACAACCCCATCGGATGGATCATCGGCATCCTGGCACTGCTGGTGGGCGCGGTGGTCCTCGCCTACCAAAAGTCGGCGACCTTCCGCAAGATCGTCGATGACGCCTGGCGGGGAATCCAGGCGGCGGTGAAGGTGGCCTGGGAAGGCTACATTCTGCCCACCTTGAAGGCTTTCTGGAGTTTCCTCACTAACGTCTTGGCGCCGAAAGTCCGGTGGTTCTACGAAAACATCATCAAGCCGGTTTGGTCGCTGATCACCGGAGCGGTCAAGATCGCGGTCGGCCTGATCACCGGCAACTTCGACACGGTCCGCAAGGGTCTTGACCAGGTCGGCAAGGCATGGTCGTCGATCTGGCGCGGCATTGGAACGCTGCTGTCGAATGTCTGGAACAATAACGTAAAGCCGCTTCTGACAAGTTTGGTCAACTTTGTTATCAAAACCGTCCCCGACAGCTTCAGTCGTGGCGTCGAACTCATCAAGGGGTTTTGGCAGAGACTTCAGAAAATCGCCAAAGATCCCGTTTCGTTCATTGTCAATACCGTTTACAATCGCGGAATTCTGCCGGTTTGGAACTGGATCGCCGACAGGATCAACCCGTCCTGGAAACTACCGGAGATCAAGGGCTTCGCCCGCGGCGGCATCGTGCCGGGCTACACCCCCGGCCGCGACAACGCCCTCATCGCCGTCGGCGGCGGCGAGGGCATTCTGCGCCCCGAACTCACCCGCGCCCTGGGCAAGGACTGGATCACGGGCGGCAACCGGGCCGCCATCCAGGGCGGCGTCAGCGGCGTCCTGCGCTACCTCGCAGGCCTCGGCGACCCCAGCGGCATGGGCATCCCCGCCTACGCCCGCGGCGGCATCGTCCCCCTCCGGGGCGGCGGCACCATCCCGGTCGGCGGGCGCTTCGCGGGTGGCGGGATCTTCAGCGGCGTCAGCGACTTCTTCACCGCCGCCAAGGACTGGTTCCGCGACGGCCTGCGCGACGCCCTGACCGGCGCCACCACTCCCCTGCTGAACGCCCTGAAGACGTCCTTCGGCGCCACCCAGTGGGGTCAGCTGGTGCACGGGGCGACCGCGAAAATCATCGGCGGCGCGATCAACTTCCTGGTGGGCCACGAAACCGAACTGGGCGGGCCCGGCCGCCAAGCCGTCGCGGCGATTCGCAAGGTGATCGGCACTCCCTACTCCTGGGGCGGCGGCGGTCCCACCGGCCCTTCCCGCGGTTTCGCCCAGGGCGCGGGCACCGTGGGATGGGACTGCTCCTCGCTGATGCAGTACGGCTGGTACCAGGCGATCAAGAAGGTGGCGCCGCGTACCACCTACTCCCAGTGGCCCTGGACCCGGCACGTGGACTCCCCGGCCGAGGGTGACCTGGGCTTCATGCGGTTCAACACCTCCGGCCTGCCCGAGCACGTGGTGATGTTCGCCGGCCAGGGCCACATCGTGGAGGCACCGCATACCGGGGCGTTCGTGCGTGAGGTGTCCGTGCGGCCCGGCACCCAATGGGGCCGGGTACCCGAGACGTTCCTGCGCGACACCGGCGGCCCTGTCTACCCGGGCGTCAACCTCTACGACAACCGGACCGGCGACCTGGAGTGGATCCTCAACCCGCGCGCCATCGACCTGCTGGGAGGGGTGCGGGCGGTCGACGCCCTCAACCGCGGCGCCGCCGACGCCTACCTCAACCGGCGCGGAGCCGTGGTCCCCCGGGCGGGTGTGGCCTCCGGCCGACCGGCGGCATCGGCGGTGGTTCATGTGCATCCCCAGCCGCACCAGTCGGAGGAGGAGATCGGCGCCATCGCCGCCCGCCGACTGGGGGTCCTGCTGGGGTGATCGGGGCGGCTCGCAAGCCCGCGACGTTAACACCCTCCCGTTGACAGCCTGCCCGATGTGTCAACTGCGATCGAGTCGCCGGTCTACACCTTGGGCACCTGGCAGGGCAACGTGCTGGATGACTTCGGGGTGGAGTGGATCGTCGAGGACGAGGACGGCTGGTCCTCCACCCCGCCGGTCAAGGCAACCCTGCAGGAGAAGACCGCCGGAGACGGAGCCTGGTCCGGCCCCGGATTCTTCTCCTCCCGGGTGATCAACCTGACCGGGCGGGCCAAGGCGCCCGACCGGCTGAGCATGCTGGCGGCCAAGGACCGCCTGCGGGCCTCGATCAGCCCCCGCGTCCCCGCGCAGTTGCAGGTCGACGAGGCCCACATGACGCGGGTGGCCACGGTACGCCTGTCAGACAAGATCGACGTGCGGGACCAGAGCGCGGAGATCTTCTCCTGGGGGCTGACCATCACCGCCCCCGACCCGCGCAGGTACGCCCCCGAGCCCAACACCACCTCCACCGCCCTGCCCTCGGCCGCGACCACCGGCCGCACCTACCCGCGCACCTGGCCCATGCTCTACGGCGGCGCCGTCGAGGGCGGCACCGGCAGCGTGTTCTTCGACAATCTCGGCGACTTCGACGAGACCCCCGCCGTCATCACCTTCGTCGGGCCAGTGCAGACCCCACGCGTCGAGCACGTGCAGACCGGCCGGAATTTGACCTTCGACCTGACGCTGTCGGCCGACGACATCCTCGTGGTCGACCTGCTGGCCCAGACCGCGATTCTCAACGGATCCGGCAACCGTGCCTACACCATCTCCGCTGGCAGCGCGTGGTTCATGTTGGTCTCCGGCATGAACGAATTGGCCTTTCGCGGCGTGGCCCTCTCTCCTCCCCCTGACCCGCTCATGACCGTTACCGCCACCTCCGCCTGGAGCTAGAGGGGGATGCCCGCATGGCCCTGATCAATCCGCCCGCCTACCTGCAGGCGGGCAGTTACGCCGCCCGCCTGGACCGCCTGGCGCAGGCCTCCCTGCTGGTGCCCTCCCACGGGGTGGGCGCCTTGGCCGTGCGCGGCGGGGTGCGGCCGACCCCGTCCAACACCGGCCTGCAGGTCACGCAGAGGAGTACGCCGGCGATGTTCGTCACCATCGCCGCGGGGACGGCCTACATTCAGGCCCAGTCGGCGACCGGCGGCGCCTACATCGTGCACAACGACGCCTCGGTGGACGTGGCAGTCACCGCGGCGCACGCCACCCTGGCCCGCAAGGACCTGGTCATCGCCCGGATCTACGACGCGGAGGTGTCGGGCGCCTCCAACACCTCCACCCTGGAGGTCGTCACCGGCACCCCGGCCGCCTCCCCCACCCTCCCGGCCACCCCGTCGGGCGCCATCGCGCTGGCGCAGGTGCAGGTCGGCGCCGCGGTCTCCACCATCACCAACGCCGCCATCACTGACTTGCGGATCTACACCACCTCCTTGGGCGGCACCATCCCGGCCCTGTCGACGGCGATGCCCGCCACCCCGTACGAGGGGATGGCGGCCTACCAGACCGACACCAACAAGCCGGTCTGGCACAACGGCTCCACTTGGCACTCCTGGAGCGATGAGGGGTACCTCACCTCATCCGGCGTGGCCATCTACCTGTCCAGCAACGGCTACATCCCCCAGTCGTCCTTCCTGGCAGCGGGCTACCAGCCGACGACCTACATCCAAAAGGCCGCCGACACCTCCCGCACCAACACCGTCACGTTGACCGACGACCCGCACCTGACCACCACCGTGCCCGCCGTCGGCCTGTGGTGGATCAACGCCTTCATCATCTACGCCGCAGACGCGGGCGTGGACATCCAGATCGGCTTCACCGGCCCGGCCGGCGCCTCCATGCGGTGGGTGTCGGAGCTGCTGACCACCAGCGCCACCACGGGCGTGGACACCATCTCCCGCTCGGCGCAGACCCTGGCCAACGTCCCCACCGGCGGCGGCCGGGGCGTCGGCACCGCCAACTGGCTGGTTGCCCCCATCACCGGCTACCTGCAGACGCAGGGTACCGGCGGCACGTTCGCCGTCCGGTGGGCGCCCAATGTCTCCAGCGCGCTGGCCACCAGCGTGTATGCCGGGTCGCTGCTGGTCCTGCGGCAGATGGCGTGAGGTACCGGTGGCCACCTACAGGTATCTGTTCTTCGACTTCGCGACCCGGCGGCTGATCGACGCGCTGCCGATGGACGATGTCACCTACAACTGGGAGCTGCGCGGCATCGGTACCGTCACCGGCAAAATCCCGTTGTTTGCCGACGAGTTGCCCGCCGCGCGAGTGCTGGAGGCCACTCACCCCTACCGCACCAAGATCTTTGTGGAGCGTGACGGCGGCTTGGTGTGGGGTGGCTGGATCCACCAAAAGCCCTCCTACAGCAGCGACGAGGGCGTCCTGACGGTCAACGCCGAGGAAAGCCTGGGCTACTTCGCCCGCCGGAACCTGCCGACCTTGCGCTTCGACGGCGTCGACCAGCTGGCCATTGCCCGGGCCTTCCTCGCCACCCTGCAGGCCGAGCCCGGCGGTGACATGTGGATCAGCACCGACCCCAGCCAGCTGTCGGGTCGGCTGCGCGACCGCGGCTACTTCGCCTTCGACCAGTCGGCCGCGCTGACCGCGCTGACCCAGTTGAGTGAGGTGATCGACGGGTTTGAGTTCGCCTCTCAGGTCGCCTGGAACGGCGCCGTCCCGCTGGAGTCGCTGGTGTTCGGCTACCCGCGGCTGGGCCGGAGCGGTTCCAGTAGCGGCCTGGTGTTCGAGTTCGATCGGTTCTCCGGCAGCGGCGGCAACGTCGACAGCTACACCTGGGACGACGCGGGGGTGCCGATGAGCACCCGCACGTGGGCCTCCTCCGAAACCGAGGAGGGGGTGCAGCTGACCGCGCACACCGACCGACCGGACCTGGTCGCCGCCGGGTATCCGGTCATGGAGTACGGCGAGACCTATGACGGCATCGTCAACGTCTCCACCCTGCAGGAGCACTCCGATGCCCTGGCCGAGTTCCGGTCCGGGCCGCGCACCGTCGCCCAGTTCACGCTCGTGGCCGGCGCGGGCATCAACATCGGCGACTTCACCATGGGCGACGACGTCCTGGTCCGGTTGAGCGACTGGCGCTTCCCGCCGGACCCGGCGACAGGCGCCCCGGGGTTCGTGGGCTACCTGCGCATCACCGCGTGCGCGGTCGCGCCCGGCGTGGACGGCGCCGAACGCCTCACGTTCACCTGTTCGGACTTCCTTTCGGCCCTGTAAGGAGTGATCATCATGGCTGGTTCGGAGCGGCGGATACTGCCGGTCACGCCGCAGCCCTCGCGTCACGTCGGCTCGCGCGTGGTGGCCACCGCACCGGACGCGGTGCGCACCATCACCGGGATCCGGGCCGAGGTCAGCCGCCAGGCCACCCGGGTCCGCCGCGAAAGCCTCACCTTCGCCCCGGCCGACCCCTCGCGCGGGGAGCCGTGCACGGCCGCGGTCATGGTCAGCGTCCTCGTGGCGATGATCTACCGTTCGGGCCACAACCTGTACGCCGACGTGGCGATGGGCACCGGCGCCGCCAGTGTGATGCAGGCCCAGCTCGCCGTGCCCGGCCTGGGGCTGACCGGGGATGTGGTGGACACTGCGGCCGGCGGGAGCGAGCGGGACATCCGGCTGCGGCTGGAGCTGACCGACGCCTGGCCGATGGGCGAGGCGCACCGCGTCTACGTTCAGGCCCGGCGGCTGTCGGGGGCGGATGCGACCACTGTGCGCCTGCTGGGCGCCTGGCAGCGGTGACCCCGGGCGGCGGCCCCGATGCGTCGAGGACGCGACGTAAGGGATGGGGGCGACCGACTGTGGGGGGCATGACGGGGAGGGTGGCGGGCGCGGCACGCCAGGCCTGGCGGCTGCTGGGGCGCCGCGGCGTCTCGTTGTTGTTCGTCGGCATGCTTGGCCTTGTGCTGGCCGCCAGCCTGACCGTGCTGCCGCCGGGGCAAATGGCCGCCTACACCGCGCTGGCCGCGCTCGCGCCGCTGCCGGTGTGGGCATCGGCCTGGATGGTCTCGGCGCTGCTGTGCTGGTTTCAGGCCTTTCGCCGTCAGGACCGCATCGCCTTCGCCACGGCGACGGCGATGTGGTGGCTGTATGGCATCGCCTACCTCCTCGGGGTGGTCAACGGCCTCAACCCTCGCGGCTGGGTCGGCGGCCTGATCTGGCTGGCCTTCGGCGGCTGGTTGAACCTGATCGCCACCTGGCCCGAGGCCCCCCCTGCCCCGGCGGGGCCGGTGCGGGAGGAGTGACGTGGTCAACATCCAGGAGCTGTTCATCCAGGCCGCCATCGGCGCCGTCCCCCTCGGCGTCGCCTACCTTGCCTACCGTTCCTCCACCGACGCCAACCGGCGGAGCCAGGAGACCGCGCAGGCCGCCGCCGAGCGGCAGGCGGCGATGGAGCGCACCAAGGTCGACTCCGAGGCGTTCGAGCGCGCCCGCGTCATCTACGAGGATGCGTTGTCCCAGTTGGAAAAGCAGTTGGACCGCCTGCAGTCGCAGTTTGACCGGGTCAACGAGCAGCTGTCGCGCGAACAGGACGCCTCCAACACGATGCGCGTCGAGGTCTGGGGGCTGCGCACCAACGTCGCGACCCTGGAGCGGTTGGTGGCCACGCTGCGCCGCCAGCTCATCGCCCACGGCCTGATCCCCGAGGCGACGCACGGCCCCGACTCCACCACCCCCGCCATCGATTCCGTGAAGGGAGAAGCCGGTGAGGGAAATGCCTGTTGAGCAGAAGGTGAAGTCGGCCACGGTCGGTTCGGCTCTAGCCGGGGCGATCGTGTGGGCGCTGAGCGAGTACGTCTTCCGGGGGGATGTGCCGCCGGAGATCGGCCTGCTGGTCGCGGTGGGGCTGCCCGCCCTGCTGAGTTTCGCGGGCGGGTTCGCCGCCCGCCACACCTGGCGCACCGACGCCGAGGCGCTGAAGGTCAAGCCGTACGTTCCGCCACCGGACGGCTCATGATCACCCCCTGTCCGGCCGGGGGCCGCCCCCTCTACGATGGGGGCGTGAGGTCACTCCCTCGCCGCGCGTCACAGGTTTTCGAGGTGGTGCCGGGTCCCCAAGGCCTCCTGGGGGGATCCGGCCAGTTCCGGTATCGGAGCCAACCATCCTGAAGACCGAGCGGCCGGAGGAATGAGGCGTCTGCCTCTCACGCGGATTCGCTCCCCGCGCGCTGACTCCGGTCTCACGTGCAGCCAGAGGATTCCGGGCGGCTGGTCATCCCCCGGTTAGGAGTGACCTCACCCCATCGCCCGCTCACCCCTTGGATGAGCAATGTCGGCGGGGTACCTTGGCACCACGCTAAGTAGATGAACAATGGTGGTGGTTGCGTGAGCGGAGCAGCCGTCCACCGGGAGGCGATGCGATGACCGTGCTGATCAAGGACCCCACTCCCCCGGCCGCCGACCTCGTCGGCCCGCTGACTATCCAGCCCGGCCAGACCAAGCTCACTCCCCTTCAGGCCCAGGCCTTTCGCGCGATCACCAACTTCGACCCGCGCACCGAGCCCGACTCCTGGCCGCATATCAACGTCTTCCTCCAGCTGTGCGTCGAGTTGCAGCTGTCGCCCTGGGCCCGCAAGATCCACCTGTACAAGCGGGGCGAGGGCGAGCACGCCCGTTACGTCATCCAGACCGGCATCCACGGCCTGACCGAGCTGGCCCAGCGCACCGGCCGGTTCATCCGCTTCGGCGAAACCGAGTTCACCTCCGACGACGACGCCCCGGCATGGTGGCACCTCAACCCCGTCACCGGAAAGCGTGAACGGGTGTGGGTGAGTACCTGGATCTGGCCCGGCACCCACCCTGCCGCGGCCCGCACCACCATCCACTACTACGACCACAAGGGCGTCGAGCGGAGCATGACCGCCGAGATCGCCTGGCAGAGCTACGCCCCCTACCGGCTGATGTACGAGGGGCAGGGCGAGGACCGGCGCAAGGTCATCGGCGACAACGGGATCCCGATGGTGGAGCTGGAGGAGCACTGGGCGCGCGACGGCGGCATCCACATGATCAAGAAGTGCTCCCGGGCCAACCTGCTGCGCCTGGCCTTCCCAGCCCAGTGCGGGAACGTGTTCATCGACGAGGAGTTGCACGCCGAGGACGTGCGACTGCGTGAAGAACGTGCTCTGCAGGTGGCCGCCACGCACACCGCGGCCCTGGCGCACGCACAGCGCGTGCAGGCGAACGAGGGCGTGAAACCCGCCCCGCGGCCCGTGAACATGCTGGTCAACCCCGCAGCGGGCGTGCACGACGAACCCACCGGGCGTGCACCCGCACGCGTGAACATCCCGCCCCGCCACCTGGTCATTCACACCCTGCGGGACGTGAACGTTCACGCCTCCGCGCCCACGCCGGAGCAGATTCACGCCTGGCTGCTGGAGGAGATTCACGCCATCTCCGCGATCATCGACCGGGATGTGTCGGTGCCGATCGTGCGCCGCTACGGCCAGCCCGAGGCCACCCTGGACGACCTTCCTGCGGCCTACATCCTGAACGTGCTGGGGCCGCTGCGGGCCTCGGTGGCAGCCACGCTGCGCCAGCAGGGCCGCCACACCGAGGCAGCTGCCTACGCCGCCGCGCCACACGCCGCCGCCCCCGTGGAGGTGCTGTTCGGCCGGGCCGCTCCGTGCGAGGAACGCACTGCCGGCCCGGCCGTGAGCTAACCGGTCGAGGGCGGCAGGTCGATCGGGCCCGCCACCGGGTGGCGGTCGCCGTCGGGGGAGATCCACGGGGCGCGGTCCCCCCGCCGCCAGCGCTGCTCGGCCTCGTCGTACAGGGCGCACGCGGTGCTCGGCGCGATGCGCAGATGGTTGGCGATCTGTTCCCAGGTGGCGCCTGAGCAGATCCGGGCGCGCAAAATCGTCAAGACCCGCAGCCGACGCGACATCGCCGTTGTCAGGTCCAGGTCGGTGAACAACACCTCAAGATCGGGGTTGCGTGAGGCGGCTCGGGCCGCGCAGCGCCCGAGATGTGTCCTCAGCTCCTGAGCGGCGATCACATGGGATGCCGCCAAATCGTGCTCCATGGGCTACCACCAGTCGTTGGCTAGGTGACGGTGAGGCGACGCCGTCCTGCGCAGTGTGGACGGCGCGCGATCAACGAAATCCGAGCGACATGCGAGAAAGCGGAACCGGGAGGGCGGGTTGAAGTGGCCGTGGCAGGCAGGTGCAGGCCAGCCAAAGAACGGTAACCCGCTCGCCCATCGGCGCGCCATCGGATCGTCAAGGGGCGGGTCGCCTCTAGGGGGCAAAGGGATCGATCAGTCACGCTTGTGATGCACCCGGGACAGGAGGTCGCGACGCTTCCCAAACGCTAAGTACCCGTTCTATGGTGGAGGGGGCGACTGTAGTTCGCGACAGCGGATACCGTCCGCCACCATGACGTCCATCATCGCCACCGGCCAGGCGAGTGACCCGGCCGGGGTGCCCACCCGTCAGGAGTAGACCATGCTGCACGCCACCTCGGAGCGCCGGTGAGCGCCCCCTCGGCCGCCATCGTGGCCGCCGCGCGCCGCATCGCCGTCCGCGGCCTGCCGATCGGCCCGCGCGAGGATCCGTGCTGTTGCGGCCATGGCCGCCATCGCCACAGCGGCAAAGTCTTCTCCGGCCGTTGCCTGGCCGGATGCGGTTGCCGGGCCTGGCGCGCCGATATGGCCTACCTGCTGGCGGTGGAGGCGATGGCCGCCTCCCACTCCAGCCTCATGGCCGACATCGCCGCCTGGCATGAGGCCACCTACCCCCGGCCCACGCCCGACAAGGGCGGCTGGGGCGTCGGTCCCTCCGACGTCGGCAACTGCCGCAAACGCATCTGGTACCGGGAGCTGCACCCGCACCTGGCCAAGCCGGTCGACTCCTCCGCGGCCCTGATGGGCAACATCACCCACGAGGTGGCCGCCACCGCCCGGGGCGCCCTGTACCGCTGGCAGCAGATCGAGATACCGGTGAAGGTCCCCGGCCTGGACCGGCCCGGCCGCATCGACCGCTACGACCCTGTCCTGGGGCTGGTCGACGACATCAAGACCAAGGGCGTGCGCGGCTGGGAACGCCTGGCCGAGCACGGCCCGGACGCCCACCAGTGGAAACAGGTCGGCATCTACGGCTACGGCCTGCTCGCCGCCGGCAAGCCGGTGGAGACGCTGCGCCTGACCTGCATCAACCGCGCCACCGGCGCCGAGAAGGTGTTCGAGCAGCCCTACGACAACGCCGCGGCCGAGGCCGCCCGGGGCGAGCTGATCGCCCTCAACGTCGCCCTCGACGTCGGCATGGATCTGCCGCGCGACGGCCGCGGCTCCACCGACCCGTTCTGCACCCAGTGGTGTGAGTTCTACGAGTCGTGCTGGAACGTCGCCTCCGCCGCCGAGCATGGGGTTTCCCCGGAGTTCTACACCACCTTCGGCGAGCAGGCCGACCCCGAACTCGTGGCCTGGGCCGCCGAGATCGCGCGCACCTGGAAGGACAGCGAGACCGAGGCCAAGACCGAGTACAAGGCCGCCATCGCCATGCTCAAGGGCGCCCTGCGCGGGGAGAAGGTCGGCCGCTTCGGCGACTACAAGATCATTGAAAAGACGCGTGAGGTCAACGACTACAAGCGCTACTGGGAGACCGTCGAACAGGTCCGCCGAGAGTATCTCGCCTGGGAGCCGTCCATCCGCGGTGACTTCGCCGACTGGGTGGCCTCCATCGTCATGCCCAAGCGCAAGGAGACCTGGATCGAGGTCAAGCACGTCGTCGATCCCCACCCCCTGAACAAGGCCGCCGCATAACCGAGAAAGGCACCACCGTGGTCATCTCACCGCAGGAACAGGCGCTCGCCCGCACCGTATGCGACACCCTGGCCGGGCACTGCCACCTCATCGTCGCCCGCATCATGCCGATCACTGGCGACGGCCTGGACGCCAAGACGGCGATATGGGCGGCCTATCTAACCGGCGTCGGTGACCTCGAACTCGACGGCGGCCACCCGCTCGCATTGGACCCCGACGATCCCGGCTACGACATCTCCTCCCCCATCGGCACCGCCTCCACCAAAACGGAGGCCGTGGACGCCCTGCGCCGTGTGCTCACCCGCCTGACCTACGGTCGCGTGAGCACCCCCGACGGCCACGACACCCTGGCGGTCGGCTGGGACATCACCGCCGACCGCCTGGCCGTACTCGACCCCGATGATCAGGAGGTTCCGGCGTGAGCACTCCCCTGCCCCAGACCGGCCAAGACGATCAGGCCCCCGATCCGGTACAGGAGGCCAGCCGGGAGGCCTTCATGACCTCCTTCACCGACAGCGCCACCTTGGGCATCGACCTGGAAGAGCGCGTGGACGCGGCCCTGGCCGCCCGTGACGCCGTCCTGACCACCGCCGGATACCTGCGCATCCCCACCGCCCCGCCGACCGATCAGGACCTCGATGACGCCGCCCGCCTGCTCGCCCACGCCTCTGCCTTTCCCCGCTTCGCCGACGGCGACGGATGGCGGCGACTCCGGCACAGTCCGCACCTGGTGGCGGTCGCCGCGATCAAGGCCCGCGCTCGTCTGGCGCCGGGTCAGGAGGAGCGCATCAACAAGATCAACGAGGCGGAGGAGATGCTCACCGCTCCGCCCCGCCGGGGCGCCGAGGAGGGGGCATGAAGGCCCAAAACCCCTTGTCTGCCAGGGGTTTTGCTCCAACTGATGTGGTGTGTCACGCCCCGCGCGTCCCAAAATCGCGGTACGGTAGCCCGAGCGCACCGGCGACGGAGCGCCACCACAAGTCCATAAACACAGCGGCGGCGACACGTTCGCACTGGGGTGGCACCCAGTGGGAGCGAACTGCCGCCGCCGGAGCTTCGAAGGGTGGCGACCCTATCGAGGCACCGCATCACCGGAACTCATGGGTTAGGAGACTCAGATGAGTGATCCGACGATGCTGGGTACCAGCGTACCTGGCCACGTCTGCACGGCAAACGGCAACACGGGAAATCGGGCTGCGAATCGCGCCAATCTTTCCTCGAACGCCGGATTTTCTCCCTCCTCCGTAATTGGTCGGTCGCGCACCGTCGGTCCCTACCGGTGCATGGGGTCGCTTAGTACCCGCACCATGCGGCGGACGGCGGTGCCGGCATGAGCATCGAAGCGATCGGGTGGGCCCTGAATCTGGCCCCCGTTCCCATCGACCGAAGCGCTCGCAAGAACTCCCCCAATAGCGCCTGCGCCTCTGTCCTGACCGGCCTGGCCAACCACGCCGACCCCTACGGCCGCAACGCCTTCCCCGGCGTCCGAACCCTGATGCGCTACACCCGCCTGTCGGAGCGCACCGTTCAGACCGCGCTGGACCGCCTGGAGGCCGACGGGATCATCTCGCCCTGCGACCCGGCCATCGTCGCCGCCTACATTCGGCGTGCCGACAAGCGCACCCAGGGCTGGAACCTGGCCATGCACCTCATTCGCCAGGACCTGACCGAGCAGGACCTGGAGGATCTGGAGCGCCTCTACCCCGGGGTCCGGCAGCGCTACGAACAGCAGCACGGCGGGGTGCAGCCATTGCACCCCGCCGACGAAAACGGCGAAACCGCAGGTCAGGGCCCCACGGCGAGCGGGGTGCAGCCATTGCACCCCGCCAACGGGGTGCAACCATTTCCCGAGCGGGGTGCAACGGTTGCCCCCGAAGCGTCAGGTGAACCACAAGAAGCACTATCCCCACTACGTGGGGATAGTGCCGCGCCTGCGCGCACACACATGCGAGTAGCCGAGCCCGGCGACGACGTCAAGGACCGACCCGCCGATGTCGATGTCGATGTCGATGCCGGAGCCGCAGGCGGTCCGGCGCAGGACGGCCTGCCCGGCGTCGCCGAGGACTCCGCCTCGAAGAAGACCCGGGAGCGGCGGATTCGCCTGCCCCTCGACTGGACGCCGGACGAGGAACTGCGGGCCCAGACGCGCGAGCTGGGGATGGCCGACGACGCGATGATCGACGCGACCGTGCTGGACTTCCGGCGGTACTGGTGCGGCATCAAGGAGACCACCACCCGGACCCCGCGCGGCTGGGACGACACCTGGCGCAACTGGGCGCGAAAAGACCTCAAAGACGCCGCCCGGCGCCGCACGCAACGGCCGGACGCCGAGCCGCTGGCTGATGCCGCCGCCGAGGCTGCGGTGATGAAGATCACCGAGTGGTGGTGGGGGCGGTGGTCGCGTCGCGGCCCGATCCTGGGCCAGTCGCGTACCGATCTGGAGCGCCTGGTGCGTGGCGGTATCGCCGCGTCAATGGAGATAGAACCGCTGGTCAAGGCGGCTCGCCGGGTGCAAGAAGCGCTCGATGCGTGCGAGCGGCCGGTGCCCTTCCGCGACCAGTTCCAGCGCGCTCTGCTGGGTGAGAACCCCGGGTCCGGCCATTCCCGGACGCCCTACACCGGCGAGCGGTGGGCCGACGGCAGCGCGGGTGCCGCCTTGGAGGCTTGGGGGCAGCAGGGGCCCCCCCAGGGGGGGGCGGACGCGCCTACGGTTCCCGCGCCCTCCCTGGCGGCCGACGACGTCTCGGCCGCTCCGGCGGCCGTGCCGGACGCGGTGCCGGAGGCCGGGCCTCCGGATGAGGGCGAGAACCACGAGGCACGGTTCATGCGGCAGTGGGGTGCCCTGGCGGGGGGCCGTGATGTCGCCTGAGCAGCAGGAGCGGGAATACCTGCCGGTACACCGGGATCCGTCGGAGGTGATCCTCCCGCCCCTGGTCGGAACGATCATCGACGGGCGGGCCTTTCGCCGCCCCGCCGCGCCGGGCGCCCGGGATGAGTTCGCGGTGCGGCTGGCGGAGATCTACGAGCGCACCGCGAGGATCATGCACGGCGAGGTGGCGCCGTTGGAGACCGTCGAGGCTCCGGTGCCGAGCGCCCACGACGAGATCATGGCGCTGCGGCGCCGGATCAACATGGACGTCTGGCGGCGAATGGTCACCGAATGGCCCAACGGCGACTACCGCGACGCCACCATGGACTCCCTGGACGACGAGCAGGGGGTGCGGGAGGTGCGAGCCTGGCTGGCCGCCCCCACCGCCCGCACCCTGGTCCTGGGTGGCGACGTGGGCCGCGGCAAGACCCACACGGCCTTCGCCGCGTTGCGTGTCCTGGCCGAGCGGGGCCTGCGGGTGTGCGCGGTGGATGAGACGCGCTACCTGGCCGCGCTACAGCCCGGCGGCAGTGACCTGCTGCCCTACAAGGTGCGTGAGGCCGTCGAGCAGGCCGATGCGGTGCTGCTGGACGACTTCGGTGCCGGGCGGGACGTCAACAAGCCGGTGACGGAGTTCGTCTGCAAGGAGATCGGCAGCCTGCTGTCCAACCGCCTCGGCACCGACCGGTTCCTGATCGTGACCAGCAACTACGACCCCGAGCAGCTGGGGGCGATGTACGGCCCGCGCATCATCTCGCGGCTGGCGCAACAGGCCGCCGGGGTGTACGTCAAAGGGATCGATCGGCGGCCGTACGTGCTGCCCAAGACCTGGGGCGGTCGCCCCGCCACGGCCGTGGGCTAAGTACCAGGACAGCGGGCCGCCGCGACATGCTGCGGCCCGCCACCGCCTGATTCCGGGCGCCGAGCGGAGGAAGCGACGCTAACAGGTGCCGCTGTGCATCATCGGCACCATGCGTAGCACTCACCAGAATCACCCGGCCCCCGGCGGCCGTTCCGCCCCGGTCATCGGATCGGTCTGCACCGGCTACGGCGGCCTGGACATGGCCGTTGAGCAGGTGTTCGGCGGCGAGATGGCCTGGCACTGCCAGTACGAGCCGCCCGACAACAAGGGCCGCGAGGACCGCCACCAGTACGCCGCCCACGTCCTGGCCCACCGCTGGCCCGACGTTCCCAACCACGGCGACATCACCGCCGTCGACTGGGAGCGGGTCGAGCCCGTCGGCATCCTCACCGCCGGATTCCCCTGCGTCGACCTCAGCTACGCCGGCCGCGGCGCCGGGATGGGGACTCGTAGTGGTCGGTGGCTTACTACCGCCTGAGCTGTCCGTACACTACGACCCAGTCTCATCATCCTGGGAAACGTGTGGGCCGTCGTTGGTCGAGGTGTCCTCCCCGACATAGCCCTACCCCCCGGCCAGCTACGCGTAACGATCTTTCGGCATCCTCACCGCCGGATTCCCCTGCGTCGACCTCAGCTACGCCGGCCGCGGCGCCGGGATCAAGGAGGGGACCCGCAGTGGCCTATGGCTCACCATCGTCCGAGCCGTCCGTACACTACGACCCCGCCTCCTCGTCCTGGAGAACGTGCGGGCCATCGTTAGTCGACGGCCCGGCCTTGACGTCGTCCTCGCTGACCTTGCCGCCCTCGGGCTCGATGCGGAGTGGACGTGTGTCCGGGCGTCTGACGTCGGCGCCCCCCATCGGCGGGATCGATGGTTCTGCCTTGCGTGGCCCGCAGCGGATCCCGCTGCTGAAGACGCCAACGGCGCAACTCGCGGTGAATGGCGGGTCTCAGCACCCGGACAAACGTCGAGCGGGCGGGCACGGCCCGACGCTGGCGGACGAGGTGGAGCACCTGCTGCCGACCCCGCACGATGGGGCGTCTACGCCCCTGCCATCGCCCGATGGGAGCACATCCTCGGCCGCCCCGCCCCTGGGCCAGTTGATGATCGAGGACGTCTGTCTACCGTCTTCATCGAGTGGATGATGGGTCTTCCGGCGGGCCACGTCACCGACGTCCCGCCGCCCGGCATGACGGCCGGCGCGCTCCGCAATGCCCACTTGAAGGCCTTGGGCAACGGCGTCGTTCCCCAGCAGGCCGTCTACGCCCTGACCTTGCTTGCCGGGAGAGCCGAGATACTCGCCAACTCTCCTAAGTAGATGTACAGTCAAGAGTGTCATTACCGATGGCCCGAGTCCCTCGCACCGTCCTGGAGGCCCTGGCATGACCACACCGTCAGCCCCCGAGCCGCACCCCGAGACCAGCTGGGTCGACCAGCTCCTCACCATGACCGCCCAGCACCCCGACCGCCGCGTGCGAGCCGCCCGGCACTCCACCATCCTCCTCGGCGCCGAACAGCGCGCCGCCGAGAAGGCGACTGGCCGATGACCACGCCCCCACGTCCCACCGACGATGAAATCCGGGTCAGCGACCACGTCATCATCACCGACGCCAACATCAACTTCGGCCAGCTCGTCGGCTGCCCCGCCACGGTCGTCGACATCGACGACGACGGCTATCTGTGGGTCATCCTCGACGCCGGCCAGCCCGCACGCCGTGAAGTCCGGGTCGGCGACCAGTGGATCCCCATGCGATTCTCCGTCGAGTCCGCTCGGCTCGACGGAAACCCCGGCACCCTCCTGTTCCTGGAGTACCAGGTACGCAAAAGGCTCGGCGCTGCGGCCAATTCCTAAGTAGACGTACAATCAAGTGACCGTTTCCCGATCGAGGGGTTCCATGACCAACGACACGATCCTGTCCAACACCCTGCACTCGGCCGCCGCCGCGCTGCGAGCCCCGATGACCTACCGCTTCACCGCCCGGGCTCGCCTCGTGCGCAGCGACAGCGGAGAGGCCGACACCCTGGCTTTCTGCCGCGGCTCCCACCTCCACCCCGAGGCCACCTGCTACGACTGCTCGACCATCGCGATCGGCGACCCCTTCCTGGCCCGCCTCCTGGTCGACCTGCTGGCCGCCTGCGAGCCGCTCGCCGCGCTGCTGGCCGAACACGCCGACGGGGCCGCAGTCTGCGGCGCCACCGAGGTCCGCCTCGGCCCCGACGCCGCCTACGACACCGGCGTCCTGGACCACCGCGGCGAACTCCTCGCCGAATTCACCCGCGCCCTCGCGGTCGCCCGCGCGATCGGCGGAGGCCGCCGTGCCTGACCACACACCCCCGATCGCCCCGCCCCGCGTCGTCGCCTTCGACCTCAGCCTCACCTCCACCGGGGTCGCCGGGCCCGGTTGGGTGCGACGCATCACCAGCAAGGGCCGCCGCGGCGACTGCCTGTCTGACCGGTGGGTCCGTATCCGCCAGATCGCCAACGCCGCCCAGGACCTGGTCATGGCCGATGCGCACCTCGGCGTCGAGCAGGCCGACCTCGTCACCGTCGAGCAGCCCGCCTACAACACCCCCGGCGGCTCCACCCACGACCGCTCGGGGGTGTGGTGGCTCGTCGTCGACCGGATGAGATTCCTGGGCCTGCCGGTCGTGGAGGTCTCCCCCACCGCCCGCGCCAAGTACGCCACCGGTGCCGGTAACGCTGGCAAGGACAAGGTGCTGGCCGCCGCAGTCCGGCGTTACGGCGACCTGTTCGAGATCGACGGCAACGACGTCGCCGACGCCGTCGTGCTGTACGCGATGACCATGGACGCCCTCGGCTACCCCATCGTCGAGGTCCCCGCCACCCACCGCGACGCGCTCGCCAAGGTGGCCTGGCCGGAACTGGCGGTGCGCCGGTGACTGCCACCCACACCAGCGACGAAACCCTGGTCAAGGAGTACCTGGCGGGTAATCCCAACGCATTCGCCACGCTATACGCCCGCTACGCCGCACCCATCGCTGGATACCTCTACAACCGGTGCCCGGGCATCTCCCGGGATGAGCAAAACGACCTTGTTCAAGAGGTCTTCACCGAAACCCTGGCTCTCCTCCCGGAGTTCCGCGAGGACGACTACAGCGACGGCAACGCCTTCCGGCAATGGCTCTACAACATCCCCGCCAGCAACGTCCTGTTCCAGTACCGGAAGCGGTACTGGCGCCACCGCGAGGCCTGGCTGCGCTCGGTCGACGAGGTGGCGCAGCAGATCCATGAAGCCCTGTTCACCCGCGATGCTGGGCCCGGGTTGCCCGAGCGGGTACGAACCGCCCTGGAACGGCTCCGGCCTCACTACAGGGAGGCCGTCGAGCTGTACTACCTCGAAGGTCAGCAGCACCAGACCATCGCGACGATCATGGGGCGCGATTCCCAATCGGTCCGCCACCTCATCCGGGCCGCGCTGGCTGATCTGCGCGACCCGGACCGGGCCAAGATGGTACGCGGCGAACGTCGCGCCGCCCTGCTGGCCGGTGCCCGCACGCTGCTCACCGAACGGGACGCAAGAAAGATCACCGGTGGTGACATTGCGAAGGCCGCGGGATGCGCGGAAGGACTGATCCGCTACTACTTCGGCTCCAAGCAGGCACTGCTCGCTGAGGCGGCACAACAGCAGGCAGCAGCATGACGGCGCCGGTGATCCGTTATCGAACAGCCCCGGGGCGCCCCCTCAAGCGCCGCGAGATTCACGGCGAGTACTCCTGCTATACCGGGAAATGCCGCTGCACCAAGTGCCGGGCAGGATCGAACCGATACGCCAAGCGGCGGGAACTGCTGAAGGCCATCGGGGCGTGGCGGGTGTGGGCCGATCCCCGGCCGGTCCGACGCCACATCTTGTCGCTCCGCGCCGCAGGGCTCGGCAGGAAAACCATCGCACAACTTGCCGGCGTGGCCCCCAGCACGGTCGAGGCGGCAGCGAAAAAGGGCCGGGTCAGGATCCGGGCCCGCGTCGCCAAGAAGATCCTCGCTGTGCACCCCACCCTGGACAATCTGCCCGATTGGGCGAGGATCGACGCGACCGGAACTCGACGTCGCCTGCAAGCGCTCATGGTCGCCGGATGGTCCGCACAGGTTCTTGCCTCCCGGTTGGAGATGGACCGGAACACCATCCGGAAGATCCTCCTGGCGGACGTAGTCCGCGTATCGACCGCCCGCGCGGTGCGCAACCTCTTCCGCGTCATGTGGAACCGGCAGCCACCGTCGGAGCTGCGCTACGAGCGGGCGTCGGTGACCCGGACCCGTGCGTATGCGGCGCGTCAAGGATGGGCACCCGCGGCGGCCTGGGACGACATCGACAACCCGAAGTGCAGGCCCAAGGGAGTGCCGCGGCGTGAGACTCCTCTCGACACCCCTGCCCAGACCGCCGCATAGGTTCCCATCGGGAACAAGACTGCCGTCATAGTTCGCACTGGTGCGAACGACATGAAAGGCGCCGGATGCGCGTGATCCGGCGCCTTTGTCGTGCATGGACACGACATCGGACAAAGGGCGCGACGTTAGCCATTAGCCGTAGGCATGGTGGTCGGCATGAGCGAGGTGATCCCCTCCGCCGGGCCCGCCAGGAGCGCCACAGGCACCGCCTGGCGCAGCCCCGGGGAGGCCGAACGCGAGATGCCTGACCTGCGAATCGGTTCGCTGTGCACCGGCTACGGCGGCCTGGACATGGCCGTCGAGGAGGTCTTCGGCGCCTCCACCGTGTGGGTTTGCCAGTACGAGCCCCCCGACAAGCACGGCCGCGAAAACCGCCACCAGTACGCCGCCCACGTCCTCGCCCACCACTGGCCCGACATCCCGAACCTCGGCGACCTCACCAAGGTCGACTGGGCCGCCGTGGAACCCGTCGACATCATCACCGCAGGGTTTCCCTGCACCGACATCAGCTGGGCCGGTCTCGGGGCCGGGATCAAGGAGGGGACTCGCAGTGGCCTATGGCTCACCATCGCCCAAGTTCTCCATACGCTACGACCTCGTTTCGTCGTGCTGGAGAACGTACGGGCCATCGTCAACCGACGGCCCGGCCTTGACGTCGTCCTCGGTTCGCTTGCCGCCCTCGGGCTCGATGCGGAATGGACGTGTGTCCGAGCATCCGACGTCGGCGCCCCGCACCAGCGCGCCCGATGGTTCCTCCTCGCCTGGCCTGCCGACACCCCGAGCCCGCGACGGGAAGGGCAGAACCCGCAGCGGTGATGGCCTGCCGGAGACGGTGCAGGCCCTCATGCCGACTCCGCGGACCTCTGACACGAACGGGGCGGGCCGGCACGGGAAGGGAGGGGCGGACCTGAGGACCGTCGTCTCCGAGCTGTTCCCGACCCCGCGCGCGACAGACGGTACGAAGGGCGGCCCGAACCAGCGGGGCTCGTCGGGGGACCTGATGCTGCCTTCGGCCGTGGGGAGGCTTCCCGCCGCCCACCGGATCCCGTCACGGACCTGCAGTGAGGACCTGCAAGCCGAGCAACCTCGCGTGGACTGGGGCATTTACACCGCTGCCGTCACCCGGTGGGAACACCGGCTCGGCCGCGCCGCGCCCTGCCCGACCGACGATCGAGGACGACTCGCTCCCCACATCGTCGAGTGGATGATGGGCCTGCCTCTCGGCCACGTCACCGACGTGCCGCCGCCACCCGGCATGACGGCCGCCGGGCTCCGAAACGCCCGCCTGCACGCCCTGGGCAACGGCGTCGTCCCCCAGCAGGCGGCGCACGCGCTGAAGAAGCTGGTCGAGCGCGCGACGGCGGCCCCTTACCCTTCCATATTCACTAAGTTAACGTACAATAGATTTGCGTTGAATGGCGTTGCGCAGACACCTCTGGCTGACGCCGCCGAAACGCAACCACCACCCGGGACCTAGGCGTCGCCCCAGGCCACCGACCTCATGCGCACCCCGGGGAGAGCGCCCCGGGCCTGCCACAACCAGGAGGAACCATGACCCGTGAAACCCGCCTGCACTGCATCAGCGCCCCCGCCGCAGCCGCGGTGGTCGCCGAGGCCACCCGGCCCGGCGACACCACCCACACCGTCCGCCAGGACGGCGAGCACGTCGTCATCGGCTACCACGACCCGCGCTTCCCGATGGACGTCGCCGAATGGGCCCACGCCAACGGCCACGCCCACGACGCCCAGGCCGCCGAGGTCATCGTCAACGTCCAGCTGGGGTGGTGACGGTGATGGAACTGACAGCGCAAGGCGCGAGGATCTTCGTTCGTGCAGGCGGCGAGGAACGCGGCTCGATCTGGTGGGACGCCGCCGCTGAGCACTACGTCGCCGAGGACACCGCCGGCAATCGCCTGGGAGAGCACCCGTTGCGCACCGCGGCGCTCGACATCGTGGCCGGGTGACCACCCCGGAACCCTGCTCGCTGGGTAGCGGGCGACCTTACCCCCCTTCATCGTGCACGGTCCCGGGAGAGCACCGGGACCGTTCGCGTATCAGGAGACCGTCATGGCCAAAAGCTTCTGCCCGCGCTGCGGGCTGGTCACCTTGGGCGACATCACCGACGACTACGTCTGCGCCTGCGGCATCCGCTGGCTTGACCTGGCGCCCTTCCCCCGCCCCCACCTCGACCGCGCCGAATGGGACTGGATCACCACGCTCCTGCTGACCCGCTCCGGAGGCCTGTGCGAGGCCCGCACCAGCGCCTGCATGGCCCGCCGCGGCCTGCTGTCGTCCCTGCCGCGCAGCCGGTGCTCCATTCACCACCGTCAGCCCCGCGGAATGGGCGGCACCTCCTCCCCCGTCATCCACTCCCTGGCCAACCTGCTGCTCATCTGCGGGTCCGGGGTGACCGGGTGCCACGGCCAGATCGAGAGCTGCCGGGCCTGGGCCGAGGAACGCGGCCTGCTGGTGGAGGAGGAACTGGACCCGGCCCAGGCGCCGCTGACGCTGCACTCCGGCCGCGTGGTGCTGCTGCACCCCACCGTCCCGACCTACCTGAATCCCGCCGCTGGCCCCCGGTGGGCGGCGTAATCACGACAATAAGAGGTCTCATGGCTACCCACCCCACTCCTCCCGACGGCCTTCCGGTCCCGGTGACCGCCAACCCCGATGACCTGGTGCCGATCCTGGAGTTCGCGGGCCCCTACCGAATGCGCTGGTCGCACCTGCCCGGCGACCCGGACATCGCGGTGATCAAGACGTTCGTCCCGATCGCCGGGAACGGCCGCCTGGCCGTGTGGGCGGTCGCGCGCGGGGACGGCCGCGCCCTGTACGGCTGGTATCGCGCCGAGCGGACCGACACCGTTGCCGCGGTGCTGGAGGCCATGCGGCGCATCCTGGAGTTCACCCCACCGCGCCACACCATCACCCTGGTCACTCAGTCGCAGGCCGCCGCCGCCGTTGCCGACCGCCTGGCCCACGACGGCGGAGTATGGGCGATCCGCAAGGTGCCCCTGCACGCGTTGTCGCTGCGGAATCTGGCCTACGAACTGTGGCGGCGCCCCATCCCCATCGAGACGGTCGACAACGCCGCGGCGCGCTCGGCCGGCCCAATCCTGCGGCAGGCACGTGGTATGGCCGACCGGCTGGCCTGGACCGCGGTCCAACTGGCCCTCAACGACATCGCCGTGGACGCCCCGGCCGTACAGCGGTGGATGGCCTCTGAGCCCATGCGCCTCTACAACGACCACGGCAGCCTACGCCGCGCCTGGAACTCCTCCGGCAACCCCGGGTACGCCCTGGGCATCACCGCCACCGATGGCCGCGCTGGGATCGGCTACGACCGCCGCAGCGACGCCACCGCCTGGTACCCCCTCCACGACAGCCTCGGCCCCTACAGCCTCCATCTGGAGGGCTTGGACGGCGACGCCCACGTCATCGCCACCGACGCCTCCATCGACAACCGCGGAGCCGGGGAGAACCGCGGTATCGGCGCCTGGGCGGCTGTGCGCGGCGACGGCCGCGCCTGGTTCGGCTGGTACACCGCTGACCGCACCAACGCCGTCTCCGCTGAATTGGCGGCGATGAGCCAGGCGCTGGCCACCTACCGGTCGTCCGGGAGCATCCATCTCCTCGTCGACAGCGCCAGCGCGGCCTCCATCGGCGCCCAGCTGACCGAGGTTCGCGCCCTGCCCCTGATCTCCCGCGGCGCCCTGCACCAGGGCAGCCTGCTCAACCTGCGCCGATCGTTGGCCACCCACCGGGTGCACATCGAGCAGGTCACCGGTCCCCAGGGGAAAAACAAGCGCTCCCCCCACCATCCGTTGATCGGCATGGCCGATCGGATGGCGTGGAGCGCCCTGCAGTTCGCCCGTGACGGCATCGACCCACGCGAGGAGGAGGCCATGGCCTGGATGCGTTCGCTGGCCGTGCGCCACGGTTCCTGGCGCAGCAAACTGCGGGCCTCCTACCAACGGTGGCGGGCCGAGACCTACCCCGGCGCCGACGACGCATCGACCTGAAACGACGAGGGCCCGCACACGCTGGTGTGCGGGCCCTTCATGGCCGTTCGTCAGAGAACGAGGGCAGTCTACGGCTAGTTGAGATCCGCAGGTCCGGCCGATGCCTTACGGGCCGCGGCCACCACGTCGGCCGCGTCATCGATGATGCCCTGCAGGTGCGCGCGGGCGCTGCCGAGCAGGTCCATGGCCTCGGTGACCCGCTCCCCCAGGGTGGAAAAACGTGGGTCGTCCGGCCGGGTCACGGTGGAGGCGGCCAGCAGCAGCATCAGCGCCCACGCCGCATCGGCCGCCGCATCGCCCAGGGGGCCCAGGGAGGCGCCGCGGCTCCAGCCGCGCAGCGGCCCGGCGATCTGCACCGCCTGCCAGTGCATCACCCCCATCACCCCCGGCCCGGTCGCACCCGCGGCCTTGAGCACCTGCTCGCGGGCGGTGGTCAGCTGCGCATCGGTGCCGCCGTCGGCGAGCATGTAGCCCTCGGCCAGAAGCCCGGTGGAGATCGCCGCGCCGTACAGGGCGTTGGCCAGAACACACGCCAGCACGCCCTCGCCGCCCACCCCTGCGGCCTGGCGGGCAAGGTCTTCCTCGGTCGGGTTGGTGGCGTAGGCGCCCAGGGCGGCCAGAGCCGCGGAGATGCTGGCCACGGTCGGCCGCTGCGGAAGGTCCTCGGGGGAATCAGGCATGTTCGGCACCTTATCGACGGCCTCGGGCGCTGCGCCGGACAATCGACAGGCCCGGCCGGGGACGGCCGAGCCTGTCGGAGGGGACGCAACGTCAGACGCGGCTGGCGTGCTGGTAGGCGGTGCTGATGGCCTGATCGCGATCGAACCCCACCAGGGCCACGTCGTGCGGGTCGGTGGGGTTGAGGTCGCTCGCCGAGATCCACACTCCGTCGCAGGTGAGGACCTGAAGCGGCATGGAGGGCGGCGTGGGCGTCTCACGCATGATCATCCACTTTCCGGGGGTGGCCATCGCCGAGACGGTAATGACGGTGTTGTCGGCGGCCGGGAACTGGAACTGGGTGGCGTAGGCCAGCGGGTCGATGTCGGACACGAGTCTCCTGGGGCAAGGAAAACGGCAGGACTTACTCCTCGGCTGCGCCGCCAGTGGGCGCCATGCCAAGGGTCTCGCGGGTGATCGCCTGACGGCGGCGGTGTGTGTCCTCCAGCTCGGCGAGCGCCGCGGCGGCGGCTTCAGTATCGGGCTGCAGGACCGGCCCGGAGGGCACCAGCTGCTCGTAGGCGCTCTGGATGGCCCGGTCCTTGTAGATGGGGTGGTCGGCGAACGCCTGCGCGGCCTGCTGCCAGGTCGTGATCGCCTCGCGGGCGCTGTGCACCGCCTCGACGTAGACGTGCAGGGCCGCCTGCCAGCGCGAGGCGTTGCGCAGTGCCGCCCAGGTGGTCTCAACCCGGTGCAGGGCCCGCTGGGCGTCCTGCCGGGCCTGACCAGCGCTTGCGGCGAGGGGGGCCAGGGTGTTGTACCAGCGGGCGGCCATGATGCTGTCGGTCTGCTCCAGCAGCCACCGGTAGGTGGCTTTGGCCTTTTCCCCCTGGTCGGTGATGGTGTTGCCGGGGTGGGCGTCGTCATAGCGGCTGTGCCAGGACTCGCCGGGGTTGAGGGTGAGTTCCTCGGTTCCGGTGTAGCCGTTGACGGTGATCGTCTGTGGCATGAGGTCCTCCTCTTTCGGCCGGTCGGCGGCCGGGGCGATGCCGTGCTCGGCGAGGTCGGTGTAGACGGTCTGACGGGAGACGTTGCCGGCCTCGGCGAGGACGGCGATGCGGGTTTCCCCGGCCGTCCAGGCGGCGGCGATCAGCTGGGCGCGCCTGCCGGGGGTCGCCCAGTGGCGCAGCCGGGCCAGTGCGGTCTCGCGCGGGGTGCTCACGCCTCAAGAGTCTGTCAAACCAGTGGACATGTCAAGCAGTTAGACACTTCCGGTCACCCCCGCCATGAAAGTACGGCCACCTAGGGGTCCCCGTAGTACTCGGGGTCTGAGGAACATCGGAACCGGATCGTGCGCTAAGCCATGTCCGCGTGGTTCCAGGCCATCACCGCTCGTCGAGCTGGCCAAGGTCGCGTTGCTCGGCTTCCAAGACCGCCTCGTAGGCGTTAGGGTCCCACCAGCGCGCCAGGGCCAGGTCGAAGAGGTGGTGGAGGTCATCGGGCACGAGAGCATCGACCTCAACCTGCACCAGGCACCCATGCACGGCGGTGAAGGCTGCGGCACGCGAGTCGGTGGCCTTGCCGGGCTGCGGGGGCAGTTCGAACTCGGCGACCTGATCGGCGATCAGGGCGACACGCTCGGTGTGCATCCAGCAGCCGGTGCGGGCCACGAAGTCACGCTCGATGTCCTCACCCGAACTGTCGAAATCGCCCGCATACAGCAAGATCGCGGGACGTCCGACACGCTGAGCATCGCGGCGCACCAAGTCGGCGATGGTCTGCGAGCCGTAACCTCGCAGCGCGATCACTGGAAGACCGAGGTCGTCGTACCAGGCAGCAAGCTGGGCGACCAATGCGTCCTTTTCAACGCCGAGATAGATCGCCGCCGGTTGCCCGGCGGTGCGGTCCCGCCGATAGACCCGCCTCAGCCATCCCCGGGCGTCGGTGACGTCGGCGAAGGACAGCGGCCTGGCGATGTGGCGGCCGTGGTCGGCCAGGTCCGGGAAGGTGCCCTTCCGGCGGGCGGCGGCGGTGAGGGCCGAAAGCCTCTTGTAGGACGAGATGTTGTTGGGGATCACGCCAGCGGCGACCAGGCGGTAGAAGACCTGTCGCAGCGTCACGGGCTCGGCGTAACCCTCCACGATCGCCCGCGCCTTGTCCACCACCAATGACCAGGCCAGCCGCACCACTGCTCTCACCGCCTATCGCCGCAGGTCAGGCGCTACAGGGACTAGTCCATATTCTCCGCCGCCATCACAGCCGCAGGAAGGACACACAGCGATGACCTACGCGGACATGGCTTAGCGCACGATCCGGTTCCGATGTTCCTCAGACCCCTACTCCGACGTCGGGGAACGGCGGTGCAGCCAATAGCGGTACCGGCGAGTAACAAGACTGTCCTCGCCGGAAGACGTGCGAGAAGTCAGCCAGCGCGCAACGGCTTGCTCGTGCGGGCGATCCCACTCCACCGGTGCACGTCGGACTTCGACAGCCCGGCGGCCAGGGCCTCGTTCACCACAGCGTCCCGATCGTCCTGGTGCTCTCGCCAGTTGATCAGGGCGTGACGCGCGAGGTCGGTTCGCGCCTCACCGGCGGGCATGCGGGGGTTAAAGGTATGGATCTCCACGGTCACCAGCGGGGCCCGGTCGCCAAGGAGTCGGGCGCGCTCTACGGTGACCGCGCGCAGCGTGCGGAGCTGTAGGCGGGCGGTGCGGAGGTCGGCGCGCTGGCTGGGCAGGCTGTCGGGGCTCAGCACCGCATCGGCTTCGATCTCGGCGGCGTCGGCGCTGATCGCGTTCTCCTGGTGGTACAGCTCATCCAGGCCGACGAGCACCTGACGCCAGGTGTCGAGCAGGGCCACGGCGTCGTCGGCGGCCGGGCTGTCCTCCTTGCCGTCCACCCAGATCTGGGCAACCTTGCGGCCCTCGTGGTACAGACTCACGAGAGTGATCCATTCCCGCTCGTAGCTGCTGGCGTGGGAAGCGGTGACGTGCAGGCCATGGTCGGCCACGATGCGGCTGTCCGTGGGGGCCGGCTGGTGCGGGGCGCGCTGGCCGCTGGCGACGCGGGTCACGGGAAGAATATTCATAGCTGCATTGTAGCGAACACTACAGTTCTTTTCTCTCTTTTGGAGTGATCACTACATGTTGTGTTCGTGTCATCGTGACGAGGCGGTCACCGACTGATCGAGCAGACCAGCTCGGTAAGAGCAGGTTCGGCCGGGCGGCGTGCTACGTGTCCGCCCGCTCGTCTTCTCAACCCCAATCAAGGTCGTCGTCGAAGAAGTCGGCGTCGTAGAAGCCTTCCTGCTCCCGGCTGGCCAGGCATTCGGCGAGGATCTGGCGGGAGGTCTTGGAGGACAGTTCGCCGATTAGGGCGTCCTTGCCCTTGCCGTCGTTGTCATGGGAGTCATTGATCTGGATCATGGACTCGCTAAAGCCCTGGTAGCTGCGACAGGGGCCGATCCACACCTGTACCTCGGGCAGGTCGGTGCGGGTGCTGGTCCACCGCACGACGCCGTCGCCGGTGTCGGGTTGGCGGGCGTAGCCGTGCGCGGCCAGCAGCTTGGCGACGGCGGTGAAGTCGTCGCCGGACGCCCAGTCAGGCGCGTTGGGGGTGGTGAGGCGGGAGTAGCGGCGCTGAGCCGCCCGCCGGTCGGCCACTCCCAGGTACGGGGCCAGGGCGTCCCATGTGGCCCCGGCTGTCCGTGCCGCCTCGATGAGGCCCGGCTCAAGGTCGGCTGTCCAGGCCCGCAGCGCCCGGGTCAGGGTGAGGGCGGCCAGCGCCTCATCGGCCGTCAGGTGCTCTGCTCGACCCGGCCGGGGGACGGCCTGGGCCAGGGAGGCCAGGTATCCGGCCCAGATGTGCTCACTCCCGGGCGGGCGGAACCGGGCGTGACGAGCCTCGCCCTGGTCGCTGTTGTGATTTTCGATCCAGCGCGCGACCTCGTAGGGGTTGGTCAGGTCATAGGCGGGACGCACAAGACACCTCCACGTCGTCATGGTGATGACGAATATGTCATCACCATGACGACATTCTGTCCAGCGCTTCGGAGGACGTGGAGGGGGTGCCACCGGAATACGGCGGAAACGGGCCGCGTCCGCCGGAGACCGCAGGTCAGGCGGTGGGAGCGGAAGCCGGGGTTTCGGCTGTGGATGGCGGTGCCTAGCGTGGAGCCGGATTGGCTCCCGTCGCGGCCCACCCCGCTGAGCTGGTCAGACGCCGTTTCAGGAACCGGACAGAACCTGGGTTCTGTCCGGTCAGCGCCCCGGCGCGGCCCGTTTCCGCCGTATTCCGGTGGCACCCCTGGAGGGTCCGGCGGGCGGCCTACCGCCAGTTTTCGTTCCGACGTTCTCCACGGGCCGACGCGTTCTGGCCCTCCGCTCCCGAATGTTCCCAGACGCCAGGTAGCAGAGTGAGAGATCACGATTGCGGTGAAGACCCACTCTGTCACCGGCGTGCTCTACTGTGGAACCACCACGGCCAGACGCGTACCGCCGTTCGCCGCCGCCCCGAGCGCCCACGCCGCCGGGGCACAGTCGGCCAAGGTTCTTTGGGGCCCGCGCAGCAGCACAGAAGACTTTTCGTCCGGCCCTGTCCTCGCCGGCGGGAGGCGTGGGGTACCGCCAGGCTGGAGTCGACCGTGCCGAAGAAGCAGAACACCGCCGCCCAGCGCGCCCGTGAGGCCGCGCGCCAGGGCGCCAAGTACACCCAGGCCCTCCGCGCCGGCGCGGGCGACCCCCCTGGCGAAGGCGCGACAGCCACCGCCGGTGAGGACGACCGCTTCGGCGGTCACGAGTTCGAGTACGAGCGGGTGACCGACCTGTTCCGCTGCACGGAGTGCAGGGTCTATGAGGTGGTGGCCCGCGACACCGACGGACCGATCAAGCCGTGCACGGGTCTGATCGGCTACGGCGGTGACACCGAACGGGTCTACCTGCTGCTGACGGAGAACCCGGAGAACAGCCACGTGGCGTCCCTGGCGTGGAACATCCGCACCACCGGTATCGGCCGTGCACCACGGTACTCATGGCGGGACGGGAAGCTGCTGGTCGAGTCGGCTCCCAGCGTCGTCGCCGAACTGGTCCGCAGGATCGAACAGATCACGTCCACCATCGACGGCCGACAGGTGCCGGCCGTCTCCTCGGTGGACCACCTCACCGCAGAGGCCGGCCGGGCCGTCATCGCGGAGAACTACGCGGCATACGTCGCCAAATACGGCGAATCCGCGTAGTCACGGGGGCTACCTGATCGGAGGGCCGTTCTGGCCGTGTCTCGGTCGGAACCGGCCCGTCCGGCCCGTCCGGCCCGTAGTTGATCTACAACGTACAGACCGCCGCACCGCACAACCGGTAGGGGAAACCCGGTACGGCTCCCGCCATACCGGCTCCCCCCACCGTGCAAAAGCCCAGGTCAGACGTCGTCGACAGGTAGTAGCCCGCGCGTTTTGGGGCACGCGGGCCGCTGGGGACGGTTGTTGTGCAGGAGGCACCCTTTACAAAGTAGATCTTCACGGCGCCTTGCGAAGCAGGAGCCGGCCGAGCTGCCCGCCACCGACCAGCTCGGCCATGACCGCGGCATACCCGGTGAGCTGCGCCCCCTCCCGCAGGAGATCGGCGCTGTGCACCGCCTTCCGCCGCCCCCGGGCAGGCTTGCCCCCGGCCCGCACGTAGGCGCTCTGCAGACCGGAGTCGACGGACACCAGCCCCGTCACGGGCGGCGTCGGCACCCACGGCCACACCGTGACCGACGCCGGATCGACGTCGTCGAGGGCGGCGATCGGGTCGCGGCCGTCGGCGACGGCCTGCACGACCGCCGCCGCGGCGAGCACGTAGTGCAGGCACGCCTGCCGGTAGGGCTCCTCCATCTCCACCTGGTGGGCCACCAGCGCTTCCCGGTAGGTGCCTGCCGCCTGCTCCAGCGCCGCGGCGTAGCGGGCCGCCGCCCGGTCGATCGCCCGCTGGCAGGCTGCGGCGGCGCGATCCCGCCGTATCACACCGGCCCGCGCGCTCGCCGGCACCTCCTTAGCCGGTGTGGGGGGCGGGAGGGTGATGGCCGGAACGTGCTCGGCGAGGCTGGCCAACTGTTCCAGGCCGGAGGCCGCCGTGGTGATGTAGCCGCGCAGCTGCGCGCACCGCTCGCCCAAGACAGCCAGGCCCTGGTCGACCTGGGCGGGCCACACCTCCGCCCCGTCGGGGTGGGGCGCGTCGATGGCCGCATAGGAGCGGGCGTAGTCAGCCCACCGATCGCGGTAGTGCTGGCGGCCCTCCTCGGTCAGGTGCAGCAGGTAGCCAAAGCGGCTTTCCGCGTTGCGCGCCTCGGCGAAGGGGGGCGTGCGGTTGGTGAGCCGCTCCCAGGCGCCGGACAGGTAGTAGACGGGGTGGCCGCCGTTGTCGTCGGCCACCCACACCTTCACGAGCATGGCCCACAGGCCCTCCGACAGCATCCCGCGCCGAGGCGCCAGGGCCCGTGCCGGATCGACGCCGCCCGCTCGGGCGACCTGGCGGCCCCACGCGGTGATCTGGACATCCAGGTGGTAGTCGGCGAAGACCGCGGGTCCGGACCGGGTGATGATCAGCTTCGCCTTCTCCAGGGTGGTGAAGGTGGCGCCCGCGCCCTGATCCCGCAGGTCTTTCGCCGCCAGGAGCTGCTGCAGGGGGCCAGTGGCGCCGCCGGCGTTGCCGACCGGCCCGTAGGGCATCCACCGCCATTCGGCGGCCGGACGGGATCGGCCGCCCGCGGCCCACGCGCCTCGCTCGGCGGCCTCGGTGTCCTGGTCGGCCCGGTAGATCACGCCCAGGTATTGCTGCTGGCGTTCGTTGAGGGCCTGCCAGGCGGCCAGGGCGCGGTCGGCGGAGGTCACCAGCCCTTCTCCAGCAGCGGCAGGATCGGGCCGACCACGCGGTTGAGGGCGGGGATGACCACTGCCAGGACGTCGTGGGCGGCCGGGGCCAGGTCCTCACCCTCGGCCGGGCAAGCCGGCAGGTCCTCCTCCCGCAGGAGAGTCTCGTGCAGTTCGAAGCGGGTGAGCAGGTAGCGGTGCTTGCGCTCCGAGAGGTCGTAGGCATCCGGGGCGAAGTAGGCGTCGCTGTAGGAGTCTCGCTCCCAATCCCTCCATGCGCCGATGCCGGGCCAGTCGGGACGGGGGCCGGCCAGGTGGATGTGGGCGATCAGACAGCCCTGCTGGCCGCCCAGGGTGGTGGACAGGATGCGCGGGTGGGAGCGCAGGTAGCCGGTCAGGATCGGGGGAGAGGCGACCTTGAAGGCCGCGGCGGCGAAGTCGGCCGCATCCCGCTCCTCCAGGGCGTAGGCGAACTCTTGGACGTGGAGGCGCAGGTAGGCGCCGTAGCGGGAGACGCCGTCGGAGGCGCTGGCGCGGTCGTCTTCGTGGTTCAGGTCGTAGGGGGCGGAGGTGTCGGTCATGGTGTGTTCCTTTCACGGTGGGGGCGGTCATGAGAACGCCCGCCCCGCGCCGGGGCAGATGCCCGGTGCGGGGCGGGCGGGGTGGTCATGATGCCGCGTAGACGATTGTGCCGCCGACGTCGATCTCCAGGGGGACGTTGCCGCCGGACAGGAGATCGGTGTTGGCGTCGTCCAGGTGGATTGAGACCCGGACGGTCTGATCGTCGGGGTCGAGGTAGGCGTAGACCTGGATGCCTGCGACCTCGATGTAGGGCTTCTCGTCGGGGACGCAGATCTGGGGGTGGAAGACAGCCCGGGTGTTGAGGTCGTCGCAACGGGCTTTGTCCGGGAAGGTCATGCGGACTCCTAATGTGCAGAAACCCGCCCCCACGGCCGTGCGGCGCGATGGGAGCGGGTTCGATCTACCTTGAACCGTTCAGGTGGTCTACTCGTCGTCGCTGGTGATCTCGGTGACCTCGTTGTTGACGACCGTGATGCTGGCGTTCGTGCCGACCGCGCAGCCGGAGATGCTGACGGTGCTGCCCGGGGTGCAGACGATTCCCTCGTTGGTCATATGCCGCTCCTTGTCGTTGTGGGGGATGTGCGGGGTGTGGTGAGTGCGGAGGATCAGCTGGGGGTGCCCGGCCGGGTGAAGCAGGAGACCAGGGCGGAGCCGAAGCCGAACTTGCCCTGCTCCTCGAAGGTGGTGTCGCCGGTGGTGTTGTCGCCGACGGTGGCGGGCGTGGGCTTGGGGGCGGGCTTGGAGTTGGTCATGAGGGCCTCCTGGTGGTCGGGGTGGGCGCCGAGTCGCTCCACTGGCGCGCCGCTCTCTATATCTATAGTACCTCTACTTAGTGCTTTAGGGGAGGTGTGGAGCGCGATTGTCGGCCAGCAGTTCGGTCAGCATGTCCTGGTGGGCGGCGAACACCTTTCCGCCGTAGGTCGCCTCTACGTAGGTGGCCAGGAGCGGGTAGGTGTCGGCGCGGACCCACTCGGCTCGCGCGGCGTCGTCGGCCGCTGCCGGGATGGGGAGATCGGCCCGGCGGACAGTGCCCAGGTAGCAGCGGGCGGGCATGGTGACCATCCACGCCTCATCGCTCGCGCGGGGGTCGGGCACGTACCGGGCCGGCAGTGCCTCCCACCGCAACCTGCTGAGGTCGAGTCCGGTTTCCTCGGTCAGCTCTCGTACGGCCGCGTCCAGCGGGACCTCGTCCGGGTTCACATAGCCCCCGGGGAGGGCCCAGCCGTGGCCGTCCATCCGCTCGACCATGACCAGCCAGCGGCGGCCGTGCTCGTCGATCGCGGTGACGAAGGCGTCTGCCGCGAGCGCCTCCCCCCAGTGGCCGAGCTGGTTTCTCCCGTGTCGGATGCCGGTCGGGTAGCGGTCGCGGCACGGGTTCAGGGGGCGGTCGTCGACCACCTCGAACCGGATCCCGGCGCGGGCCTGCCGGGTGGGCCAGTCGATCTCGGTGGGGTCGGTCTCCGGGTCGGCCCAGCCGTCGCGGACACCGGTGGTCAGGACGTCGGGGTGGGTGTAGGTGATCGTGGGGCCTTCTGATCCGTGGGTTCCGGTCATGATCGGCTCCTTCAGGGGTGAAGGTGGGTGACGACGAGGGCGGGCAGGAGGCGTCGGGTGTCGACGCGGCCGGTGAAGGTCGCAGTGTGGCCGATCTCCAGGTGGTGGTGCAGGGCGGGGTAGCGGGCGGGCGGGACGATCAGGTGGGCGGTGTGGGGGCCTTCGGCGACGGTCACCTCGGCCCACGGCGCCCCCGCGGCCGTGGTGCGCGGGGTGACGTCGGCGATGGTGGCGGTGAGGGCGGCGACGGTGCCGGCGGGGTGGTGGGCCAGGGCGGCGATACTGTTCATTCGGTTGGGGCTCCAGGCGCTCGAGTTAGTGGATCTTGAAGAGGAGTCCCTCACTGCCCCCCTTCACGGCGGGCCATCCACTCCCCGACGTCGACCCAGCGCCGCACCGGCTCCTGGTGGAAGACCTCCCCGATCAGGGCGGTGGCGCCCGCCATGCGCGCGATGCGGCCGGTCAGCCGGACCGTGCGCCCCGGGGTGGCCCGGCCGCCGTTCAGTGCCGCACGCAGTAGGGAGTTCAGGCGGGGGTAGAGCATGACCGCCAGGCGCTGGCCGTTGCCGTCGGCGAGGGTGAGGCGGTGCCACACGTGCGGGGTCGCGGCGTTGTAGGTCTGCAGGGCCGCGACGGTGCCGGCCACGGTGACGCGGCCGTCGGCGCTGCGGCCGGAAAGACCGGCGATGGCGACGACCGGCGCCGCGGCGGCCACGGCGGGCCAGTCGGCGATGGCGACGGTGTGGGGCTGGTTCGGCAGGATCAGAGTGGTGGCGGTCAGGGAGGGCAGGATCCCGCGGTGGCTGACCGGCCCGGTGAAGGCGAGGTGGCGGCCGACCTCCAGCCGCTCGCGCATGTCGGCGTAGACCTCGGCGGGCACCGTGACGGGCATGGCGTGCAGGCCGTCGGTCACGGTCACCTCGGCCCACGGCGCTCCCGTGGCCGTGGTGCGCGGGGTGACGTCGGCGACGGTGACGGTGAGGGTGACCGGGGCGCCGTCGGCGCAGTAGCCCAGGGCGGCGATCATCGCGAGGGGGCGGGGGGCGGCGGGGGCGGTGGTGAGGTCGGTCATGGGACTCTCCGATCGAAGGTCGTTTATGGAGGCAGTGTTGATTGTTCGGCTACTTAGGGATGGGGTGGGGGTTCGCCGGAGTGTGGAGGCGAACCCCCTGGTTGGGGCTCCAGGCCCTCGAGTTGGTGGATCTTGAAAGGGGGGACTACTTCTCGACGCCGATCATGGCGGCGTACAGGACCGCGGCCCGCTCCACGAACGCCGTGGTGTCGTTGTCGCGGGCGCGGTTCCCGTCCATGTCGTTGCGGCTCTGCTGCCTGCAGGCCCACATGCGCGCCTGCAGGTCCTCCTTGCTCGATGCCTCTCCCAGCCAGGCGAGGATCGGGGCGGCGTTGGCCACGACCGCCTCGGGGTCGGCGACCCCGATGGTCCGGTAGCTGGCCCAGCACAGGGCGTCATCCCGGTCGCTGGGGGTCAGGACGGCGCGGCCGAGAAGGTGTTCCTGGCAGGCCTTGCCGAGGGTGTCGTTCATGGTGGTGTTCCTTTCGCAGGTCCGGGTGGGGAGGTCAGCGGTAGTAGGGCTCGTCGTTCAGGCCGTGCTCGTAGCCGCGCTGCCAGGCGGCAGTGGTGCGCGCGTCCAGCGGGGTGGCGGTGAGCGGGGCAGATCGGGCGAAGGTCTCCTGGGACATCAGCAGGGTGCGTGACAGGCGCGGCGTCTGGTCGTGGCCCAGCACGAAGCCCACCCCGGCCGAGGAGTGGATGCCGTGGTAGTCGATGTAGGGGGGGATGTCGCCGGGCCGGGCCGAGGGGCCGAAGCGGTTCTGCAGGACTTCGTTGGTGAAGAAGTCGGCGGTGCGGTAGGCCAGGACGTCGTTGCTGAGCAGGGCGTCGAGGGCGGCGCCGCTTCCGTCGGTGAAGCCCAGGCCCGACAGCCTCTTGAGTTCCAGCGTCATCTTGATCTGCAGCCTGGGGCCCTGCTCGGCGATGTAGGCGATGGCCTTGTGCAGGGGCTCGCAGCCGGGCTGGGTGTGCAGGGTCTCGCTGGTGAACACCACGTGCAGCAGGGGGGCGGGGGTGGCGCCCTCGGCGCGGATCGCCTGGCGCTCGGCGATGGCGGCCTGCAGCGCGTGGGCCCCGGCGTGAATCTCCTGGCCGGTACTCAGGACGTGGGTGAGGGCCGATCCGGCGCCCCGGGAGAGGTTCACGGTGAGGTCGGCGTGCCGGGAGAACAACACGACGGCCGATCCGGCGGCTAGCGACTCGGCGGTGATGACGCGCAGGGCGTTGGTGGTGCCCGCCCCGGTGGCGCCGATCACCACATCCAGGCGCGGCCCGCTGACGGGGTGGGTCAGCTGGTAGAAGGCGCTCTTGCCGTCGGGGTAGAGGGCGATGTCGGCGCGGCCGGTGACATCCAGGGTCGGGTGGGTCCACTCGGCCGAGCGGCAGGGGATGGCGGCCAGGTTGGCGCGCACGAGATCACGGTGGTAGTTCATGGGGTCCTCCAGTGAGGGAGTGGGGGCGCACGGTTGCACGGGGTGGATTCACGAGGTGCGGGGCGGGGCTGTTGAGGGGTTCGCACGGCGCTCACACTGGGCGTTCACACCGTGCACGGTGGCTTTCACGGGAGCGGACCGCGTGAACGTTCACGCCCTTGGCGCACCTACAGCAGGCTCTGCAGCAGGCCGACGACCACGACGACCAGGGCGGCCTGCACCAGGCCGACCGCCCGCTGCAGGCGGCGGTGCTTGGCGCGGGCGATCTGCGCCAAGCACAGCACGTCGGCCGCCTGCCGGGTCTGGGTGTTGCCCCTGAGGGCCTCCAGCAGCTCCTCGGGGGTGCGCAGCTCGGCATAGGCCATGACGCCGGTGCTCTTGCCGGGGCGCGGCAGGCGGGGCCGGATGACGTTCAGCGCCACGGAGGAGGAGACCCCCAGCAGCATCACAGCGACGGCCAGGCCCACGCGGGCGGAGTGCGCCAGTTGCAGGGTCAGGATCGACAGGGCAGCCAGGATGCTGAACGCGGTGCCCGTGAAAGCCAGCAGGACGCCCGCCTTGGTGTCGGTGCGGGAGATCTCGGTGCGGGCGGCGTCGGCTGCGGCGAACAGGTCGGCCGAGTAGACCAGGGCGGCCTGCGGGGTCGGGTCGGCAGGGGTGGCGAGGTCCATGGTTCCTCCAGTGGGTGAGGGCGGGGGGCGGTGAGGGGCGTGCGGGTTCACCGTGGAGGTTCACGGCCCGCCGGGTGCGGGCGGGGGTGTGACACACGGTGACGTTCACGGGTGCGGGGAGGGGCGGCGCGGTGAGGGCGGGTGAGGGTTCACGGCCGCCTGTGCGTCCTCGCCGTGCGCGGCCCGGTGAGGGGGCGCGGGGTCTTCACGCCGGATCCCGGTGAGGGGTCACGGGTGAGGGTGCGCGCCCTCACCGGGCCGTGCACGGTGAGGGGGCCGGTGAGCCCTCACGGGTGTGCACGGGTGAGGGGAAGTGAGCCCCTCACCGGAGGGCTCACCGGCGTGCACGGTGAGGGCCTCACTCCCGCCCTCACTGGCGTGCACGGTGAGGGGGGCGTGCGCCCTCACCGTGAACCCCCGGCGACCTCACCGGTGAGGGTGGGTGAGGCCTCACCGGGGTCGGCCGGTGAGGTCTCCACGGCGGGGGCGGCGCCGTCGGCGGCGAGCACCCCACGGCCGATCATCAGGGCCTTCCAGCGGGCGAAGACCTCGGTGGCGCGGTCGCTGCCCATGGGACCGTTGCACAGCCGGATCTGCCGAGCCGAGATCTTGTCCGGCGACAGGTGTGAAAGCGTGCTTTTGATGCGTTCGGCCAGCTCATCGTCGGTGCAGCCGGTCCAGTCGAAGGCCGGGGGTTCGGCGGCCGACGGGCCGGGCGGCAGCGCCCTCTGGGGGCGTGGCCGGGGCGGGGCGGCGGGTGTGCGGGGGGTGCGTGCGGGCCGTGCGGGCGCCCCCGTGGGGGTGTGCACGCCCCCTCCCGGTGCCTCACTGCGCCCCTCACTGGCGTTCTCACGGTGCCCCTCACCGGGGGTGGGGGTGAGGGGAGCGCGTGCGGGCCGTGCACCCTCACTCGGTGAGGCGTGCACGCCCTCACCGTGGGCCTCACCGTGAGGGCTCACCGCCCCCTCACCGGCGTGCACGGGTGAGGGTCCGGTGAGGCCCTCACTGGCGTGCACGGTGAGGGGGGCGTGCACGCTCACCGTGTGGGGGTTCACGCCCGCACCGAGCACGGTCCGGTGAGGCTTCACGCCCTCACCCGTGGGCGTGGGAGTGAGGGCGTGCACGCCCTCACCCGTGGGGGCGGTGAGGGCTTCACGCGTGCCCGGTGAGTCCTTCACGGCGTTGGGCTCACGACCCGAACCGTGGGTGTCCTGCTCACCGTGCGTGAACGTTGGAGGGGTGGAGGCGTGCACGGCCGCGCCCGGTGCGGTGGCGGTGAGGGCGTGCGAGGCCGTGCGTGAGGAGGCGTGCAGGATCACGTTCAGCGCCCGGAAGGTGGCCACGTCACCCGCGATCGGGAACAGCCACTTCAGCTCCAGGTCGGGTGCGAACTCGAAGGCGCCGAAGATGTCCTCCACCATGTCGGCCTGGGCCTTCAGGCTCAGGATCATGCCGATGGCCGTCACGACGTAGATCGAGACCTTGCCCACCCAGCCCTCGTCATCGTCGGCCAGTTCCGGCATCCACCCGGCCAGGAACACCGGCAACGCCCCGGCCAGCACTCCTAAGATGACGTTTCCGCCGATCAGGACCATATCCACCGGTTTGTTGGGTGGGGTGTCGAGGCCCCCCATGAGCTGGCGGATGGAGTGCCACACGTTCAAGGTCAGGGTCACGCCGCCCGCGCCGTACAGCAGGATGCGGGCGGCTCTCAGGCGGGCTTCGAGGGTCTTCGCCATGATCGTCAACGCCTTTCGGGGGTCACAGTTAGTAGTTGTCAAGGGGGGAGGTGGGGGAGTAGCCTCACGCGCGCACGTGCGCTCGCGCGCGTGTAGCTCGCACCGACGCTCCTCCTCCTGCCGGAGCAGGAGGAGGAGGACAAACAGATGCCCTCACGTCACGTGACGACGGGGAGGGTCAGGCGGCCCAGATGTAGACGCCGCGCCCCTCCTGCTCGATCAGCCGGTTGGTCTTCAGATCGGCCAGGAGATCGAAGGCGCGAGACGGGCTACAGATGCCGGCGGCGCGGATGTCGTCCATCGTCAAGCGGCCCTTCTGCTGGAACAGGGCGATCAGCTCGTCCCGGGCGCCGGGGGGGTTGCCGCGTCCGGCCCGCAGCGGGGTGACGTTGGATCCGCCCCCGCCCTTCTCCTCCCTGTCCCCGCCTTTCTCCTCTCTGTCCCCGCCCTTCTCGGCTTCCTCGGCCAAGCGCTCCAGGTCGCGGATGCCGTTTTCGTAGCCGCGCTGCCAGGCCTCGGCGGTGCGGTCGTCGAGCTTGTTCCGGCCGGTGACGTGCTGGGTGAAGGCGGTCGGGGACATGTAGGCGGTGCGGGAGACCAGGGTGCGGCCCCCGCCGTTGATGACGTAGCCGAGGCCGGTGGTGGGCCGCTGCATCGTCATCGGGTCGAAGTAGTGCGGCAGCTCGTGGGGAGCGATTTCCAGGCCGGCGGCGTTGAGCATCCGCGTGGTCTGGACACTGGCGACCCGGTAGGCGATTACGTTGCCGCCGAGCAGCTGCTCTCTGACGTCGGTGTCGTCGTCGAACGCACTGCCCGAGGGGCGCTGCAGCAGGACGCTGACCTTCATCCAGACCTTGCGGCCCTCCTGGACGCCGGCGAGGATCGCCGCCCGCACCGGGTCGCTCTTGAGGATCGCCTTGTTGCTGGCCTCGTCCCAGATGGAGTGGAGGATGGGGTGGCCGAAGTCCGGGCCGAACCGGTCGACGCCGACTTCCTCCACCATCGTCAGTCGTTCGGCCAGCGCCTCCTTGAATCCCATCGCCCCGGCGTAGATCTCCCCGGCGTTGAGGTAGGCGCCGGTGCAGTGCGGCACGATCTCCAGGAAGCTCGCCCCGCCGTGCGGGTCGAACAACTTGACGGCCGAGCCGTACAGCATCGACTCGCCGATCGCCACCCGGATGCCGGTCGACTTGCCCGACCCCGACACACCGGCCCACAGGTCGTGAGGGGTGCCCCAGCCGGGCTTGTACAGCGAGTACTGCGCCCACCCCGACCCGTCGGGGTAGACCGCCAGCGGGACCAGGCCGGTGGCCTGGTCCAGGGTCGGGCCGGTCCACTCGATCAGCCGGTCGAGGGGGTTGCGCTCCAGCACGATGATCCGGCCGCGGGTCTTGTAGCCTTCCCGGTCACGCTCGATGTAGATCTTGCTGTCGACGTCGGGCCGGTCCAACGTCGCCTTCATCTCATCCAGCGCGGCGTGCATCGCAGGGTAGGTGTGGCGCTGGACGCCACCGTCGATGGTCCAGGCCGTCCCGTTGAATTCGCCCTCGTGGTCGAAGATCTCCTCCGGGTCGGCTAAGAAACTGCCGGGCAGCAAGTGGCCCTTGGCCCCGACGTGCCCTTCCCAGGCGAGCTGGTGCTCATGCGGCGCCGGTGGCGCCTCGATCGCCGGCAGCGGATCCGGCGCGGTCAGCTGCAACTGCTCGGCCTCGACCATCGGCTCCTCGGCCTCGGCGATGCTGTCGCGGTGCATCCACCACCACGGCACAGCCAGGAGCGAGCCGCCCACGGTCAGGGCCGAGGGCAGGTAGCTGCTGGCCATGCTGGTGCCGAACTCGGTCGCCGCGGCGGCCCACACGGTGGCCGCGCCCAGGCATCCGCCCGCCCATACCGAGCGCCACCGCTCGGTCCGCAACCAGGTGCGGACCTTGGAGGAGGCGACGCCGACCAGGACGGCCGCGCCGGTGCCGATCAGAACCTGCATCGGCTGGGCGCCGTTGTCGTGCAGGCCGGTCCCGGCCACGTGCAGGGCGACCATCGCCCCGGCCGGATACAGGCCGACGCGGGCCCGCTCGAACAGGCTGCGGGTCGCATCCCGGGAGGCGGCGTTGAGGTTCGCGCCGAACGCCGCGGCGCGGGTCTGTGCTCCGCTCCTCGAAGGAGGGGCGGCCTCAGGGGTGATCGTGTCGGTCATGGTGTCCCTCCTTCGAAGGGCGGGCCGGGCGGCGGTCGCCCGGCCAGACGGGTTGCGGGTTTTCAGGAGTTGCCACGGGCGCCGTAGTAGCGGGTGTCGCGGGCGACCGAACCGCGGGCTGCGGTCACGGCGTCCTGGACGTTGTCACCGACCCGGACCTGCCTGCGGAAGGCGGCCTGGGCGGCTTTGGCGGCTTCGTCGGCCTTCGCCTCCAGGGCGTGGGCCAGGAGGTTGGCCTCAGCCATCAGCCCCACCACCTCGCCCCATTCGGCGGCCACCGGGCCGCCGATTCCGGCCTCGACCATGCGGTCGTAGGCATTCCCGGCGGCTGCCGCCAGCCTCGAAAAGCCCTGGGCGGCACCGGAGGCGACGGCCGCTCCGTCGTCTGCGTTCCGGAAGACCTTGCGGTTGTAGTCCTTGTCGTCCTCGTGACTGCCGGTCGCGCCCCCGTGCGCCAACCCCCCTCCAGCGGTGCGTGCGGGGGCGTTGACGCCGGGCACCAGTGAGTACTTGGCTGCCATGTCGTCTCCTTGCGTTCGGGATGGATCTTCAGTGCGGGGGAGGGGTGTCAGGCCCGGCCACGTGGCCCCGGCAAGCGGGGTGGTCGCGGCGGGCGGGGTGGATGGGGTGTCGATGCGTTCGGCGACCACCTGGGCGGCAGGCGCGGGGGCGGTCTGGGGGATCGCGGTCGCGGTGGGGGCGGGGCCGGGGGTGAGGCGTTCCAGGCGCTCGAACACCGGCCCGCCCAATTCGCCCGGCCCAGTAGCCGGACCCTGCGGCCCGCCCGCCGGACCTGCGGGGTCCGGTGGGCGGGGCGAGGGCGGGGCCTCCGGCCGGGGCGGTTCAAGCTGCCGCGGCCCACGCCCCACTTCGCCCGGGGCGTCGGCACGGCGGGTGCCGACCACGGTCACGTCGTACTCATCCTGCGGAGGAGTCCAACCTGGCCGCTTCCCGCGGGGGGCATCGCCCTGGCCGCCGCGCGCCCCCTGCTTGGGGGCGTCCTCGGTGCCGGGCTCGGCACCCTCCGGGCGCTGCTCGTCGTCGAAAACGAACGGCTCCTCGGGGGTGTCCTTCGCGTCACCGCGGCCCTTCAGCCGGTCGTAGCCAGCCTTGGCGGCCTTGGCCGCAGCGCCGACCCCGGCCGCTGCTCCCCACAGGGGGGCGTCCCAGTGACCGTCGCGGCGCCGCTGAAGGGCGTGCCCCATACTGCCTCGGCCCGCCGCGGCGCCCCCGGCCGAGCCTGACCCGGCTGCCTCCGACCCGCCACCCTTCGCAAGCGCCTCGGCGGTGCGAAGGATGGCGTAGCCGATCATGTACATGACGAAAACGGTGACCAGGGCCTTACCGATGACGTCCTGTATTAGGTCCACGGCGGTCTCTCCTACATCACCGAGGCGAGCATGGTCTGGGCGTACTCGTTGATCCCGCCGGACACGGCGGTGATCGTCGCGGCCAGGCCGCCGCCGCTGGACGCGGCGATGATCGGCAGGGCGAAGGCGATGCCGTAGCTGGAGTTCTTGATGCCGCCGCCGTCGAACATGTCGACGACGAACAGGATCACCCCGGCGAGCATCGCCAGCGGGAAGATCTTCACGCCCGTGCCGAGCAGCTCGATGTTGAAGGAGGCCAGCAGGTTGCCGACCCACTGCTGGGCCAGACCGAACCCGGCGGCGGCCAGCATCAGGATGTTCAGCCGCGGCAGGACGGCCTTGTTCTGGTCGTACAGGAACTTCAGGAACTTGATCTTCTGGATGCGGCCTTTGGTGCCGTAGTTCAGCGCCCAGAAGATCACGAGGAGCAGCAGGGACGCTGCGGTAGTGGTCATCGGCGTTCCTCCTTTCTGGTTCAGCCCGTGGTCCGGGCCTTGATGTTGGCGATCACGATGTAGGCGACCAGCGCCAGCCCGGCGCTGCGGAGACGGCGCTGGCTCAGCCAGGCCAAGGCGTAGAGGGCCAGAGTGATCGGCAGGGCGATCAGCACCGTGTGGAGCACGTAGATGAGCGCGTCGATGCCGTTGACCAGGTCGGAGCTGGTGTTCAGCCCCCACCCGGGGCGGCCGTCGCGGCGCTCCTGCCGTTCGTAGCGCAGGCGGTACCACAGGTCAGCCACCGAGGTCGGCTGCTCCAACATCCACCTCTGCGGCACGCTGCGACCCTCGCCGCGTTCCCTGCGGGCCGCTTCGTCATCGCGGGCGTCCTGCGTCCACTTGCGGAGCACGCCTCCCCAGTCGACCGGCTGGCGCTTGGGGGCCGGAGGCTCCGGCCAGGGCGCCTTCCCCTCCTCGGCCGGGGCCGAGGCGTTGGGTGCGGTCTGCTCCTGCTGCGGGGCCGGGCCGGGCGCCCCCTGCGGTGGCCCGGCCGGCGGCGGGGGGGTGGTCGGCGGTGGTGCCTGGGGGGCATTGGCCGGTTGGGCGGGCGTCACCGGCGGCGTGCCGTCCGCCGGGCGCGCCTGGCGGCCCAGCGGGATCGTGGTCTGGCCCCTGCGCTGGAACGTAGTCTTGTCCCAGCGTCCCTGCGGGGGGACACCGTTGGTGCCGTTGGTCGGGAAGTCGCTCATTGCGGTCCTCTCGGAATTTTTTCACTCTGATTGCTCAGGTACTTAACGACCCGCCAGCCGACGTCCTCGGCTTTTCTCAGGTCGCAGGTGTTGATGAGATCGGCGCGGAAGAGGTTGTAGGCCGCGTCCGCCTTCTCCACGAGCGTCAGAGCCTTGTTCAGCCGGTCGAGGTGGAAGGCCCGCTGACCGGCGCGCCGGTCGGCGCGCCGGGGGATCTTCTCGCTCTCCTTGATCAGGGCTCTGACGACCCGCCAGCCGACCTGTTCGGCCCTGGTTGGCGCGGAGGTGTTGACGAGGTCGGAGCGGAAGAGGTTGTAGGCCGCGTCCGCCTTCTCCACGAGCGTCGGCGCCTCGTTCAAGCGCCGAAGGTGGAAGGTGCGCTGTGCGGCGCGCCGGTCGGCGCGCCGCACCCGTGCGTTGGTCACGCGCTGTCCCGCGTTCTCCCGCCCCCGCCGATGTCGGCCAGGAACCAGCTGACGTCGTCGGTCTTGACCATCAGCGGCACCTGGTCGGCCCGATCGGGGTGGATGGTGATGACCGTCCAGCCGGGCGTCTCATCCGGGGCAACCCGGATCTCCTCATTCCCGGCCGGCCGCGTCAGGCCCTCCACCAGGATGGATCGGGGGAAGCGGCGGTCGTGGTCGAAGGGGACCCGCATGTCGCGCTGGTAGGCGCGCATGGTGACCGACTCCGGATCGGCCGGGTCGTGGTTCAGGGTGGTGACGATGATGTCGAGGTAGCCGGGGTCGTCCTCGACGAGGTCGTTGTCGGCGGGCTCGCCCCAGAACACGCCGGTCATCTGCGCGATGATCCGGCTCGTCTCGTTACGGGTCTCGATCATGCTCCCGCCTCCTGCAACGCCGGGGCGGGGTGGAACTCGTTGTCGAGGTCCGCGGCCGTGAGACCGTGGCCGTTGGGGCACCAGTACTGGACCGGGCCGCCGTCGACCTCGACCCGGTGACGGGTGCAGGTCGGGCGGGGTGAACGTGACACCATGGTTGTGGAACCTCCGTCAAGGGGTGGATCCGGATTGCTCAAAGGGGCGCACCTCATGCCCGGGGTGCGTCCTGAGCCTTTCCAAGGGGTGGTGCGGGGAGCACACCCGCGAAGCGGGCGAACTCGCATGGGGGGCTCGCGTTGATCAACGGGACATATCGGAATGGCCGTCTCTCTGCTTTGTGCCTGTCCACTGTGGAGTTCTCAAGATCGCAGGCTTGCCGCCCTGAGCGCTTTCACCAAGTGGTGTTAGCGTTCTGGGGCTGACACTAAGAGGTCTACGCACACCCGTCAAGGGGTCTTTGTGAATTCGCTAAGTAGTGTTAGCGTTCTACGTTATGAGAACCCGAAGGGAGGACCAATGATCATCAACATTCCGGAGATCCTGGCGCGGATCGACGAGGTCGCTGACCCTCTGGAGAAGATCCGGCAGGTGGGGGGCGCCCTCAGCGAGGTCAAGAACCTGACAGCCGAGCTGTCGCGAGTCCGTCGCGACGAAGTTGAGCGGCTGATCGCCGGCAAAATAATGTCGCAGAACGAGATCGCCAGACAGGTGGGACTGACCAGCGCACGCATGAGTCAGTTGCTGACCTCTGGCCCTGCACCTGAGCGGGCATTTTTCGGCGTGGGCGTCAAGACAGTGATCGTCGCCGTTGCCCAGAAGATGGAGGCGGAGAAGGCCAAGCCGGGCCCGGTCGTCTCCGTCGATGACATGTGGGCCTACGACAACCTCCGCGTCCTGGTCGAGGACCTTGGGTTTGACTCCGCCTACGAGGTCATCCCGCCACCTGGAAACGTTCGCCTGAACCGCGACGGGCTGGTCATCGTGTGCGGGCCACGCCACTCCTCGCTGATCTCCCAGATCCTGGAGTCGGACGACAAACTCGCCTTCGAGAAGGACAGCAGCGGGTGGTACCTCGTTGATCGAGTGACGGGCACTGCCTACCGGTCCGCCGAAGACTCAGGCGGGAACGGCGACACCGCCTACCTGGGACGCCTGCCCCGCCCAGACGGCAAGGGGACCTTCCTCTACATCGCGGGCATCCACGCCGCTGGCGCGGCCGGAGTCGTGCACTACCTGCAGAACGAGCTACCGAACCTCTACCGGGAAGTCCGGCACCGTCGCTTCTCCACCCTGATCTCCTGCCAGTACGACCCCAACAGCCGTAAGGTGATCGACTCCGAGCGCATCACGCCGATCTACCGGCACGAGGCGTAGCCTGCATGAACATCTCCTTCGAGAGCCGCAGCGGCTCGGCCGGCCGACCCAACGAAGACTGGGCCGCGGCGACTCCTCACTCGGTAGTTGTCCTCGACGGCGTCACCGCACCCCGTCTCCTCCCCGAGACGGGGTGCCTGCACAACGTTCCCTGGTACACCCACCACCTCGGCACACGCATGATCGCCCTCATGGATGAGAGCCTGGATCTCCCGGCGGTGCTCGCCGCCGCCATCGAATCTGTAGCCGACCTTCACCGCGACACCTGCAACCTGGTCAGCCCCGCGATCCCCTCGGCAGTGGTGGCCATGCTGCGTCACCGTGGCGACGTGGTCGACTACCTGGTCCTGGCTGACGCCGTGATCGCTCTGGACACCTGCAATGGCATCCAGATCATTTCCGACACCCGCGTGGAGCAGGCCGCACCCGAGGCAACGGCGCGCACCCGGGAGGATCCGATCGGTTCCCCCGAGCACCAGCAGGCCGTGGCCATCATGTCGGTCGAACAGCTCAAGCGGCGCAACGTCGAAGGTGGCTACTGGGTGGCGGGCGCCGACACAGAGGCCGCCGCCCAGGCGATCGTCGGCCAGATACCGGCTGCAGAGCTACGGCGCGCGGCGATCCTCAGCGACGGGGCGTCCCGGGTCGTCGACACCTTCCACGAGATGAACTGGTCGGATTGTCTGGACTACCTCGACGAACAGGGGCCCCACGGACTGATCAACCACGTTCGTCAGATCGAGAACAGCGATCCCGAAGGACTGATGTGGCCCCGGTTCAAAACCTCCGACGACGCAACCGCGGCCTTGATCCGAATGTGCTGACCCTGCATCGCGGCGAGAAGCGCTCGCCTCCGATGCCGTCGAGTTACCCGGCGCTGACCCTCTGTCAGCGCTACGCTCTCGCCATGTCCCAGCCGCACGACAGGGCCAGGACATGATGAGGGGCCGCTAGCTGCTCGAACAGCTACGGCCCCACGAGATCGATGTATCCCGCAATACCTTCGACGTGTATCTCAGAAAGGCTCGATCTAGTGCCGAGTCTAGCAAGCCATGCCCAACTACGGGGCGTTGACGTTCCACCTCCGCCACGCCCACCGAAGACCAGGCAGAATGTCCGGGTTCCGGCCGCATTGCTGCTCGACCCGGCCCGCGCCGGGCTGGATGTGTGGCTGTGGGCCGAGTACGACAGTGTCGGCCGGAGCGGGCCAACGAACGCTGGCCGGGAGTTCCTGGCCGAGCGGCTCGGTGGCGGCACCACGACCATCGACGATGCCCGGCGCCGCCTGATCGGTGACGGCTACCTGTTCAACCAGCGCCTGGGCCGCCGTAAGACGTCGGTGCACAAGGTGCTGCGGCACCCCTCGACGACCGGCGCCCGCTATGCGGAGGTCCCGGCCTGGACGCTGGCCATGGTGCGGCTGATCCCCTCCCGCCACCCGGGCACGATCCGGCCGGACGCCTGGCGCATCTACTGCCAGGCCATCCTGACCAAGGGCCGTAACCGGGAGCTGTGGAGCATGACCACAGCGAAGCTCGGGGCGTGGATCGGGGCGTCGGCGACCACCGGAGCCCGGCGGCTACGGGAGCTGGAGGAGGCCGGGCTGTTCGAGGTCATCGGCGCAGGCGGTACGGAGTTCACGATCCGCATCGCCCTGACCCCTGAGCGGGCGGAGTGGAACGCCGCGTGGTTCGCCGCCCATGGCCGCCAGGTCGACGCCGAGGGCCTCCACCAGCCGCCTGCAGATTCCGGCACTCACTCCGAGGCGCCGGGGGAGCCCGCCGCGGCGCCCGATGATCTTTTTTTTGTGCCTCAAGATCAACCAGATTCCGGGGGTCACGCCCCGCAGATTCCGGCACTCCTTAGAGAGACAACCATGCTTAGAACAACCGTGTCTGGGGCGCGGTGCGCGGTGGTTGGGTGTGGACCTCAGGTGAGTGAGCGCACCCGGCCCGTCACGACCACCGCGCCCCCAGCCCCCCAGGTCTCGATCTCGTTGAAGACGTTCCCGATCACGGCCGACATGGCGCGGTGGCTGAAGGCCAACAAGCCGCAGTTGGACGCCGACGTGCGCGGTCACCACGAGCGGTTCGTCGATCACTGGTACGGCGAGGAGAAACCGCTGGGCGAGTGGCAGCGGTTGTGGCGGGGGTGGATGCGCATGGCACACCCGCGGCTGCCGGAGGGGTGGATGCCGTCGGCGTCGCTGTGGGCGCACGCTCAGGCCGTGGGGCCTGACATCGATCTGCCACAGGAACTGGACGCCTTCCTCGATGATTGCTACGCCCGGGAGCGGCGGATGGCCGACCCGGCGCGGGCCTGGCTCGACTGGGTCCGCGAGGCGCAGGCGTGTGAGGAGGACGAGTGATCCAGATCGTGGGGCAGTACCGTGCCGGGGGTCATGACCGGTGGCGGGTCATCAGGGCGGGCAATCACCTGCTGGTGTTCCCTGCCGACGAGGACGGCATCCAGTGCGTGGTCGCGACCAAACGGCGGGCCCGGTGCCGCAACCGCTTGGACGACAGCTGGACGGACCTGAACGTGGTGACGGTCACCCAGGACGGGCGCCGGGTGCAGGTCGACGTCGAGGAGAGCCGCCTGTCGGCCGAGGAGCTGATGGCGCAGCGGTGCGCCACCCACCACGGCAGCGACGCCCCCGACCACGTGCCGGTGGAGTGGGCGGCCTTCAACATCGACCACCACGCCGACCTGGCCGTGCCCTCCTTCAGCGGGAACGTGTGGGCCGACACCGGGGCGCTGGTGCGGGCCTTCCGCGCCGGGGCGGAGGCCTTCCGCGCCGCGGTAGTGGAGTTGCAGGCCGCGGCCGGGGGCGTGCAGTCGTCGCCGGAACTACTGTCGGCGGCGGTCGCGGGCGCGGTGGCCCGGGACCTGAACGCCTGGCTGACCACGGGGACCTCCCCGCAGCTAGAGCTGGAGGAGCGGCAGCGGGTCGCGGCGGAGGCCCAGTGGGCGGAGCTGAAACAGCAGGCTGCCGACATGTCACAGAGATGAGACCGTCTCGTAGCGGTGTGTAGCACTACGCTTGGAAAGCTGGTCTACCCCACGGCACAGATCCTGGAGGACCTGTTGAGCCCATCTTCCCCCCGGCGTGATCGGCGCCCTCGGTCGCAGGTGATCGCCGAAGACGTGCTGCAGATGATCCTGACCGGCGAGGTCAAACCCGGCGAGCAACTGCCGAGCCAGACCACGCTGACACGCCGCTACCAGGTCACCCGGCCGACGGTCCGCCAGGCCTACGCGCGGCTGATCAACTCCGGGCATGTGGTGGCCCGGCCGCGCGAGGGCTACTACGTACGCGCCGACCGGCCGATGACCTGGCACATGACCCGCCGCAACAGCCGAGAAGTCACCACCGAACGATCGGTGGACCCGTGGGTCGCGCTGGCGCAGGACGCCGGATATCGGGCGCGCCAGACGATCCAGGTCCGCACGGTACCGGCGCACACGATGGTGATGGGGGAGCGAATCGGCGACATCCTCGGCCTACCGGCCACCGGCCTGGCCGTGGTCCGGGACCGGGTGCGATTCCTGGACGAGGTGCCGACCGAGCTGGCCGCCAGCTACTACCCCTACGACCTGGTGCGGAACATGCCGGCGATGCTGAACCCAGCCGACATCCAGCCGGGTATCTACCCGATGTTCGCCGCCGCTGGACACGACAAGACACGGTTCGTGGACGCGGTGCGGCCCCGGATCCCGAGCCCCGCCGAGGCCAACCTGCTGGAGCTGGAACCCGGGTCGGTGGTGCTGGAGATGCTCCACCGCAGCTTCTTCACCCCCGACGACGAGTGCCTGCTGGTGCGGCACTCGGTGTATGCCGCCTCCGCCACGACGTTCGTGTGGGAGGTGACAGCGTGAGCATGCCGTCGGCACGAGTCGCTACGGCCTGTTACGCACTGCAGCGGGCCCGGCCCGCCGACATCCGCACCGTCTCCACGCTGCTGGTGGAGGCCGCGCGGTGGATGAACGGCCGCGGCTACGACGCCTGGCGAGTCGACGGATTCCCCGATCAGCGGATCCTGCCGTGGATCGAGGCGGGCACCTGCTGGATCCTCACCGACCCGCGCGCCGGCGGGCGGCCGGTGGCCACCTTCACCCTGGACGCCCTGCCCGATCCCGAGCACGTGGCCGCCGACCTGGTCATCGAGGGGGAGAAGTTCACCGATGCGCTCGTGCTGCACAAGATGGCCGTCGCCCGGCACACGGCCGGGCAGGGGATTAGCACGCTGATTCTGGAGTGGGCGCTGGATCGCACCGCCCGCTCCGTGGTCGACCCGCGCACCGGCGTTGCCCGGCAGTGGCTGTGGCTGAACGTGGCACGGCGGGCGCGGCCCCTGCAGGCCTGGTACGCCCTGCACGGGTTCGAGCACGTGACGACGGTGGAGGTGCCCGGCCGAAAGTCGGGGATGCTGATGCGGCGCTTTGCCCGGGTGGACGCCCGAGCCCGGAACCGGTTCGCCGAGGCCAAGCGCTGACCAACGACGACGGCCCCCGCCCCGGGGAAAACCGGGCGGGGGCCGTCGTCGCGTCTATGGGGCGGCGGGCGGGGTCAGCGGTACAGGTCGGCGATCAGCGCGGCCAGGCCGTCCTCGGCGCGGCCGAGGGCCGCGTCCATGGCGGCGGAGTCCTGCCCGGCATCCTGCAGGTCGCGGTGCAGCCGGTGACCGATGCCGTCGATAACCCCGGTGGTGAGAGTGGCGGCGGGAAGGCCCAGGCCGATCAGGGCGCGCGACAGGTCGCCCAGTCGGCGGGAGAACAGGCCCACGACGACCTGCACCCCCTCGACGGAGGTCTTGACCACCTTGCGGGCGGCGATGATCTCGGCGTGCAGGAGGCGCAGTTCGGCGGCGGCATCCACGCCGGGCGCCGACCCTGCGGAGACCGGGGGATCGGCCACGATGACGAACTCCGACCAGACCTGCTCGGCGTGCGCCTTGGCCGCGGCCTGGCCGGGCATGTGAGCCGGAACCGGGTCGGCGTCGCGGAGGTGGTCACGCTGCACCTGCACGCCTGGATGGCCGATGCCGGGCAGGAGAAAGAACAACTCGGTGCAGTCGGCGTCGTGGTGCTTGAGGACGAAGCGCACCTGGCCGTCGATGACACCGGCCTCGGTGTAGGGGTCGCGGCCGGGCGCCCAGGTGATGACGTTCACGACGCCCCTTCGCCGGTGCGCTGCAGGATCTCGGCGAGCTCCGGGGGCAGGGTGATGCCTGTCTTGCGTCCGCGCCACAAGATCTCCTCGATCTGACGCCGCGCCTCGGGCAGGTCGAAACGCTCCTCGCCGTCGGTGAAGTCGGGGGCGTTGCTCATCAGTCCTCCAGGGTGAACAGCTCGGGGTGGGTGTCGTACAGGTTGCGCAGCAGGTCGGCGACGGCCAGGTGGGGGGCGGTGCCGTGGCCGACGTCGAGGGAGTAGTCGGGCTGCCGCTCGCGGTCGGGGTGGTAGGTCGCGGAGTGGAAGCCGTTGTCGCAGTCGATGAGGATTCGGGTGCCGTCGATGGGGCGCAGGACGGGGCGGGGCATGGCGGCTCCTTGCCGGTGGGGGTGCGGGTGCTGGTTATCGGGCGTTGTGCTGATGGCTGGTGGTCGGCGCGACGGTGCGGATCAGGTCCTCCAGCGGGCGTTTGCCGGCACGGCGGGAGGCGGGGTCGGCGCCTTTGAAGATCGCTTCGAGGCGGTCGAATTCGCGCGTGACCTTGGCGACGGAGGTGTCCATGGCCGCTTTGGTTACCGCACCGAGCTGTTCCAACCCGTCCTTGAGGTGCTCCTCGATGCGGCCGTCGACTCTGGCAGGGATGCTGTCGATGAGTTCGACGACAGCGCGGCGTTCGGCGCGCAGGTCCTTCAGGAGGCCGTGGGCCTCGCGGATCAGCTCGCGCAGTTCCTCAGTGCCGGACGTCGAGGCGGTCATGGTGGCTCCATTCGGATCGGATGATGGTGATGCGGGTCAGACTTCGTCGGCGCGGCTGCTGCGGCACGGCGGGCACAGGTAGCGGCGGGCCTGCTCGGGCGGCATGCCGCACACCTCGATGAGGTAGGGGTCGGCGACCAGCGGCGCGTCGCGATCCCCGCACAGCTCGCACGGCGCCTGGGTGATCCCGGCGGCCTTGAGGCCGTTCAGCATGATGTGCTCGACGTCCTGCAGGATCCGATCCCGGTCGGTGTGTTCGTCGGCGTTGACGTCGGCGATGAAGTCGGCGATGGCAAGCAGGGTGGCCCGCGGGTCGGGATCGCCCGCCCGCCGGGTCAGCTCCTGGCGCCAGACGTCCTCGGCGAGGCCGGCCAGGTAGTCGGGGTCGTTGTGTGCCCAGGCGCGACGCTCGGGGGTGTCGGTGGTGCGGGTCAGCAGCCAGGCCTGCGGGCCCAGGTGCGGGGTGATCGTGAAGACCTCGATGCCATCGGCGCGGGCTCGTTCGACCCGGCCGTCCTGGGTCCAGTGCAGACGGCCCATCAGGTTCTCCTTCGAGTGGGGCGATCAGCGCCGGATGCCGGGGCGGGGGGAGGACGTCGGCGCGGTAGCGGCGGGCAGGGCCTTCCTACCGTGCGCGCGGCGGCACCGAACCTTCGTGGCCAGGACCATGACCATGGGGACCATCAGGAATTTGATGGTCAGCCAGGTGGTCGAGGGCCAGAAGACCCATGAGGCCGGGTGGCCGGGGGAGAGGGTCTTGTCGATGATCACGCAGAGCAGTGCGAAGCAGGCGGCCAGGTCGATGAAGTCGATTCCCCAGCCGAGGACCCGCAGGCAACGCCTTTTGAATGTCATGCTATTGACTGTACGGCTACTTAGCTAAGTTGTCCACGACTTCCCGTCGATTGGCCTCGCCGGGCCGGGTGGCCAGATCGGCTTGCACGGCAAACTAAGTAGCCGTACAGTCGATGTGTGCAGGTCGGGCGACCTGCTCCACTCCCAGGAGATGACCTTGGACTACACCTCGGCCGCCGCCGCGGCCCTGCCCGACGAGTACGACCGCCTGGTCTGGCACGCCAACCACATCCGACTGCCCGACGAGCGCACCCAGGCGCTGGCCGACGCGCTCCGCGACGCCCGCGCCAGCCGCGCCAGCGGCGACTACCACGCGGCACTGACCGCCCTGGCGTCCGGCTACGACCAGCTCGCCGACAACGGCGGCCGGGCCACGGTGGTGGTGACCACCACCGACATCACCGCCACCATCATCGACGCCACCGCCATGCCCGGCCCCGGCTACCAGCCCAAGCAGACCACCTTCCCCGCCGGAAGCGTCGTGATCGCCCGCCCCGGCGACAGCGGCGGCCTGGTCGCCTTCCGCGGCGACCTCGCCATCCGGCTGGCGTCCGGCCAGTACGTTCCGCTGGCCGCCTGAACCCCCACCCGACACACGAGGACAGGCCGAGCGGCCTGCCCTCCTGCCACCCCCCTCAGGAGCACCCATGGACCACACCACCGCAGCCGAGGATGCCTTCGACGGTGAGTTCCGTCGCCTCAACGTCCGCTTCGGCCACTCCCTGGACCTGCCCGCCGCCGCCGTGGCCACGGTCCTGGACCACATCACCGCTGCGCACAAGGCCCGCGTCGCGGGCGAGCACCGCACCGCCCTGGCCGCTTTGGTCGAGGCCCACAACGCGATGAACCGGTACGGCGACGCACCCATGGCGGCGGTCGTCACCACCACCGACGTGCACTGCGGCGACGGCGCGACGACGACGTTCACCGCCGGGCGCGCCATCATCGTGCACCTCTACGACGAGGGCGCGATCGGCTTCGATCCCGAGGGCTACATCGTCGACCTGGTCGCCGCCCAGTACGAACAGCTGGCCGTCTGACCTCCACGAAGCGCCAGTAAAAACCTTCATCCCCGCCTCGCGCCCGCCCGCCAGAGAAGAGAAGCCGATGACTGACACCATCTATGACGAGCTGCTCCGCGACGCCAACACGCCGGGCTCCCAGCCGCCCAACCCCGGGGAAGCGGAGCCGGTCCTGCAGGTGATCGAGGACGCCTACCGCGCCGCCCGGGTCGACCCGCGGGAAGGCGAGCAGACCGAGCGAGCCCTGGACGGGATCCCGTTCCTGCTGCAGCGCCTGCGCGCCGTCGAGCGGGAGCTGGCCCGATGGCAGTGCCTGCCCAACACCGTCGAATACGTGATCACCGACGGTGAGGAGCCGACCGGCCAGGAGGAGCGGGTGAGCGTGCAAGAAGCGGGCGCCGTCAGCGACGCCCCCACGCTCGGGACCCCCTACATCCAGACCACTTACGTCCGCTCCTGGTCCGCCTACGTCCCGCCGTTGTTCTGAGGCTTCGCTCCCGCCCCGCCCCGGCCGGGGCGGGGCGGGGCGGGGCGGAAAGCCCTCGGCCCCGAGCCGGGCTGCCAGCCCCATCAGCCCTCATCGGTGTATGGCCCCTACAGCCAGGCGCAGGCCGTGCTCGGGGCCCGCCACCTCAACGCCCCCAAGGCGAAAACCCGCTACCGAATCACCCTGGCCGCCCCCATGCCCCTGATGCGGTGGATCGACCTCCCCGACCCGAAAGAAGACCACCAATGAGACCCCTCCGGGCCGTCGTCGACCTGGCACGGCCGTCGTTCACCCAGCCGCCCCTGACGCACTTCCAGCTGGCGGCCCTCGGTGGGATAGCGGCACATCTCACCACCCAGCCGATCCTCGCCCTCGCCTTGGTGATCGCCGGGAGCCTCGTGTGGAGCGGATGGATCGCCGCGCATCTGGAAAGGCGCCGCGACCGTCGGCATGGCACCGCCGCATCGACTCGCGGCCAGAAAGCCGATCAGCAGCAGCCCCCATGGCGGGAGGTATGTCGGCGGCTTCGCGCCCGCTTTCCCGACGCGGTGCTCCACACGGTGGAGACCTGCTCGCCCGGCGAGCACGACGACCACTGCCGCGGCTCCGCCCAGGTCGGCTTCCTGAACGGGCACACCATCATCGTCTCCCGCTGTCGCCACGACGTTCCCGACCCCGACGCCGCCTATATCCTGGCCCATGAGGTGGCCCACCTGACTGGCGCCCGCTGGACCGGCTTGAACGCCGCCGTCCTGGCTGCGCCCGTGGCCGGACCTGTGATCGGGTTCCTGGCCGGCCTGGCGGTCGCCGGTCCCGCAAGACCGTTCACCGCCGCGGGAGCGGCAGGACTGGTGTTCGTGGCGCTCCATTGGGCCACCGAACTCTCCTGCGACGTGCAGGCCCAGCAGGACGTCGGCCGCCGGGCCGCCGTGCAGTGTTGGCGGCGCACCCTGGCCCGGGATCGGGCCCTCCCATGGGGCGAGCGGATCATGTACGTCGTGAACCTGGCCTACGTCGGCACCCACCCGCCGACCTGGCTGCGCCTGATTGTCGCCCATCTGGCGGGGGATCGAACTCCCGCCGCCATAGCGTGAAAACCGCTTCCTCTGACTTCGGAAGGTTCGATATGGCCCGTATCACCTGGAAGGACAGCAAGTACGGCGGCCGTGACGGCTACGTCGGCAGGCACCAGTTCTTCTCCATTGCGTGGAAGACCCGCCGAGACGACCCCAACTACACGCTCACTTCCACGCTGGACGGCTACAGGAGGCTCGCCGAGAAGAATGACGACGCGAACGTGCTGAAGGGGGAAGCCGAGAAGGTCTTCGAGGCGTTCGTCGCCGAGTTGGGGGCGGTGTTCCCTCCCACTGAGCGGGACTGACTCCGGGCGATCTTGGAAGGAGTGCCGCAGCAGAACACCCCGGCGAGCAATCCAGTGGAGTGGATATCGCCATCGGCCCGGCCCCGCTTCGTGCGGGCGCCGGGCCGTTGCACGTCGGCGACACGCCGCCCTGCCAGGCAATCCGTAACGCGCTGCGGGTTGCGCACTACGGTACGGGTGTGATTGGTGATGTAGAACGCGCCCGTAGCGCAAACGAGCGAATCAAGGCCAACCTGGCGACCAACCGGGACCTAGCGCGCGAGCGTGACGTCGAAATGGCCCGCCTGCACATCCTGGACGCGCTGCCGCAGGCCGAGATCGCCCGCCGCCTAGGGGTCAGCGAGTCGGCCGTACGGCTGGCCGTGCGCCTGTACGGCGAAGCCGAGCGCCAGCGCGCCCAGAAGACCGCCGTGAACGTCACGCTCCCGGTCGCCGGATAGGCGGGGTCCGTCAGATGAGCACCACCCCTGCCCCCGATCCCGCCCCGACGCCGGGCAAGGCCACCTCTTCCAAGGCGGCCCGCCTGGCGACGTATGCCATCGACGCCCCGATCGTGCTGCTCGTCCTGCTGGTCGGCGTGCTGGGCTTCATCGGCTCTTTCGACGGCATGGTGCAGGCCATGAGGCCCTACTTCGGCAACCTGGCCTGGATCGTCCCCACTGGCATCGACGCCTCCATCCTGGCTTTCTCCGCGGCCGACCTACGGCTGATCCTGCGCGGCCTGCCCGTGGCCGGACTCCGCTACGCCGTGTGGTTCCTGTCGGCCGTCACCGTCGCGCTGAACTTCATCGGCGCCAAGGACGCCGTCTCCCGCACCGCGGCCGAGACGGCGGGCGCCGCGACCGGGGTGGTTCCGGCCGCAGGGGCAGAGGTGCCGTGGCTGGACCAGCTGATGGGTCAGGTCGCGCACGCCATGATGCCCGTGCTGTGGATCATCGCGATCGAGGTCGGCCGCAAGGCCGTGGCGAAGTTCTACCGACTTGAGCACGACGCCTACATGGAGCCGATCCCGTGGGACATGTGGCTGCGCCCGGTAACCACCGCCCGCATGTGGCTACGCCGTCGTACCTCACGGATCAAGTCCCTGGATGAGCTGGTGGCGCGCGACCAGGCGCGGCTGCTGGCCATCATGCGCCTGCGCCACCAGGCCCGCGCCCAGGGCGTCCGGCTGTCCCGGTGGCGGTGGCGGCGGGTGGCCACCGCCGACGAGCTGTGGGCCATTCGCACCTACAACCTCGACCCGTCCGGCGCGATGCGCCGGACGGCCGCCGTGGTCTCCCGGGGGATCCTGTCGGCCGACCTGGTGGCCGCGACCGCCGTCACCGCCGCCCCGGCCCCGGCGGCACTGCCCGGCCCGGCCGAGGCCAGCGTGGCGGCGGGCGGTGGCGCAGCCCCCGTGCATGCACCCACCCCGGCCCCCGTGCACGCACGCTCCACGGTCCCGCCGCCTGCACGCCCCGCCGACCCCGTGGCCGTCCCGGCATTCACCGCGGCGGCTGTGAACGGCCATGGTGTGAACGACGTGAACGTTCCCGCCGAGCCACCGCCCGGCCGGCCGGAGAACGTGGGTGCGCGCACGTGGGCCAACCTGTTCTCCTCACCCGAGGGCAATGCCGCATGGGATGCGTATGTGGCCCACCGCGCGGAGACCGACGAGGTGCCGGAGGTGCGCCACCTGCGTGAACGGGTCGATCTGTCCAAGGACCGTACGACCGTGAGCAAGTGGATGCCGCTGTTTCACGCACGCTGGGAGGTCGAGCACGGCGTGGACGTTCACGCCGAGGCGGACGTGCAGGATTCAGACGAGGGCGTGGACGTTCACGCCCGCAAGAGCGTGAACGGGGCGTCCGACGAGGGCGTGCACGCCGTGCACGAGACGGTGCCCGACACCGTGGAGGGCCTGGTGGCCGAGGTGGACGCCATGACCGTGAACGGTAGCGCCCGGCCGTGAACGCCGGAGTGTGGCGGGCCCGTTGAGGCCCTTGCCCAGACATCGGGCAAGGGCCTCGTCAGCCGCGTCGGTCAGTTGTTGCCGCGGTAGGAGAACTCGCCCGCGACCAAGACCTGGTCCTCGGGAGCCGGGCGGCGGTCGAGTTCGTCGATGCTGCGATAGCCCAGGGTCAGGCTCGCGCGGGTGCCACGCCCGGAGTTGGTGCCGGCGGTGTGGAAGACGAGCCCGTCGAAGATCAGGGCGTCACCGGCGGCGACCGGGACGGGCAGCGCCTGGGCGTCGAGCCCGGCGTACCGGTCGTGCTCGTCCATCCACGTGCCTCCTCCGTCCAGCTGGGGGACGCCCATGCTGGGCAGGTAGTGAGAGCCGGGGATGATCTGGGTCGCGCCGTTGCCGACGGTGGCCTCCTCCAGGTAGACGACCACGGTGAGCACGCCACGGGTCCACTGCAGGATGTCGCGGTGCAGCCGGTTCTCGGTCTGGCCGGGCGGGTTGAGGGTGGCGTGGTTGTGCCGGTTGGTGATGTAGACGATGTTGGGGCCGAGGAGCGAGGTGAGCGGCCCGATCAGGCGCGGGTGCGCGATCAGGCCGCCGATCGCGAGGGGGTCGCGGTCGAGCAGCCCGTACAGCTTCCCGCCGCCCGCCGCCTGGTGCTGATCGGCGACGAACGTCGCGAGCCTGTGGCAGTCGTCGGGGCCGAGCACGCCGGGCAGGCGCAGGTATCCGGAGTCGCGGAAGTGCCGGACCTGTAGATCGTTGAGCGTGACCAGTTCCATCAGGCCTTCTTTCAGGCGTCAGCGGCGCGGACGCCGAAAGCGGAAGGACGGGGGGCGCGGCCGAACGCGCGCAGCCGTTCAGGGGTGCCCAGGTCCGGGGCCGGGCAGGCGATGTCCGCGACCGCGATGGCGTGGCCGGTGGCCAGCAGCCACGGCGCCACATCCCGGTACAGGTCGACGGGCCCCGGCTGGGGCAACGTTTGTGCGTAGGCGGCGAACGCGCGCCGGTACTCAGCGGTGTTGATCACCATGACGCCGACGCTCGTCACCGCCTCCCCGTGCGGGCATGCCGGTGTGGTGCCGGACTCGTCGGCGTGGATCAGCAGGCCGCTCGACGCGCGGAGCCGGCCGATGTTCTGTGCTCCCGGTCCGGGCCTGCTGGTGACCACCCAGGTGAGCGGGTGGCCCGCCTCCTGGTGCCTGCGGACGATCGAGGGGAGCTGCTCGAAGGGGAACAGCGTGTCGGCCGGCGTGACCACCACGACCTCGTCGCGCAGGTGAGCGAGCGCGGCGTAGACGGCCCCGGCGGTGCCGAGCGGCTGCCGTTCCCGAAGGATCCGCAGGCTGACCTCGCCGGTGTGGGCCTGTTGGGTGTAGCGGCGGATCAGCTCCCCGCCACTGGCCGGTGCGCCGGTGAGCAGGCAGATCCGGCGCAGCCCGGACCGGGCCAGGCCGGTGAGGGCCTGGCTGAGCATCGGCTGTCCCGAGGCCAGGCGCACCATCAACTTCGGCGTGGCCGCCAGCTCGGGGTCATCCTTGGCCGCGCGCAGTCGGCTGCCCAGGCCGCCCGCCAGGACGAGCACGGGCGGCGGTTCAGATTGAACGGACACGCTGGTGTACCAGCGTGTGGTCGAAGGGGACAACGTCCCTCCCAGCAAAGCCCGGGAGCATGCCGGACGGCCGGGGGCGTGGGCTACAGCAGTCCCAGGTAATCCAGCGCGAGATAGCCGACCTCGACATCGGTGCTCGCACCGGACCGTAGCTGCGCCCGGAACTCCTCCAACGGCACCAGGACCGTTTTCACATGCTCAGTCGAATCAGGGGTGGGGGCGGCGACCTGTAGGCAGTCGGTCGCCGCATAGCAATGGCGGACCATCGTCGAATACGCGTCGTCGTAGCAGGTCGTCAGGGGCGTGAGGGTGCCGGCGTATCCGGTCTCCTCCTGTAGCTCCCGCGCCGCGGCGCCCGCCGCCTCCTCACGCGGGTCGACGAATCCGCCGGGCAACTCCCGCAGGACGCGGGCGGGACCCGGCCGGTACTGCTCGACGAGGATCACCTCACGGTCAGGCGTGAGAGCAAAGACGCTGACCGCGGGCCGGACCGCCGCCAGGTAGAACGTCTCCGTGTTGCCGTCCGGCATCCGATACTCGACCGCCTCGATCGCCCGGCCGAACCTTCGCCAGACCGAGGTGCGCGAGATCTCCAGCCATGAACCGTCCGCAGTGTGCTCCACCGGACGGAGTGTACCCACCGCCGATCTTGCCATTCGATGATTCGACAGCGCCTGCCCGAACTTCCATGACCATCACCCCCCAACTCCGCTGCGTGACGAAACCTGTACACCTTGACGGTCTCGCAGTGCGGGGTCATCGTCGAGAGCATCCCGATGTGAAGGGATGTGAACGACGTGGCTCCTCGGCGTAGGCACCCGATCCTCAATCAGGCATTGGCGGCGGCAATCGCCCAGGCCGGTTGGACCCATGCGGTCGCGGCGGCGGCGATCAACCGGGTGGCCGCGGAAAACCTCCTGCCGCTGCGGCACTACGGCCCCTCAGCGATCGGGCACTGGCTGACGGGCACGATCCCCCAGCCAGAGGGCGCCTGTGCCGCGGTGGAAGCTTTCAGGCGTGGACTGCGTCGGCCGGATCTCACCTCGGCCGATCTCGGCTGGCCTGCCGCGCCCGCCGATGAGTCGGCCGACGATCCATGGCAAGGCGATCCCGTCGCCAAGCTGACCGCCCTCGGGGAGGACGACATGCTCAGTAGGCGTACAGCGCTCACCGCCGGGATGTACTCGCTGGCGGCACTGGCCTTGTCGGGCTCGCCTGGGCCGCCCGTCCAGCGTGCCGGGACACCTCGCCGCCGGGCGGGCGCCACCGACGTGCAGCGCATCGAGGAGACCACCAGGTACTTCTCAGACCTTGATGATCTGTACGGCGGCGGCCACGCCCGTACGGCGGTCGCCGCCTACCTCGTGCACGAGGTCACGCCGCTGCTGCACGACACCACCGGCCGCGCCCACCCGGCCCTGTTCAGCGCGGCATCCCGCCTGGCCTACCTGGCCGCGTACATGGCGATGGACGCCGGGGCGCACGGAATCGCCCAGCGCTACTACGTGCAAGCCAGCCGCCTCGGCGCCGAGGCGGGCAGCCCGGCGTTGAGGGCGACCGCGCTGCGGTCCATGGCAGTGCAGGCGCTGGAACTCGGCCACGCCCGCGAAGGGCTCGATCTGGCGGACGCCGCCGCCGCCGCGTTAGGCACCTGCGGGCCGCAGCGTACCCAGGCGTGGGTCACCGGAATGCGCGCCGAGGCCCATGCCGCCGTCGGCGACCGGCGGCAAGCCCTGGCGTTGCTCCGGCGGGCCGAGGCCGAACTGGAGCGGGCCGATTCGGTGCCGGAAGCCGAGTGGATCGGCAACTACCGCCGCGAAAGCCTCGAACATCAGACCGGCCTGGCCCTCACCGCTCTGGGAGAGCACTCCACCGCAGTCAGCCACTATGAGGCGTCCGCGTTCTGCCGGCGCCCCGTAGAGCGCCGTACCCGCGTCATGATCGGGGCGCGGCTCGCCCACGCTCAGCTTCGTGACGGTCAGCCCGATCGCGCGGCCGACACCGTCCTCAAACTCCGCGACGACCTGGCGGCGGTGTCTTCGGCCCGGACCCGCAAGACGCTTGTGCAGGTGCGCCGGCAGTGGCATCCGCAGCGGAGCGTTCCCGCCGTAATGGAGGCGGACAGCCTCGTGGCGGGGGTTTTGCGCCGATAAGGAGAGCGAGCGCCGCCACGTCGACCGGCCGGGTCGTGTCGATGCGGTCCCGGGCAGCCCGTTGACCAGTACGGCGACCACGACCTGACCCTAGCTCTCGCCCTTGCCGGGCACCGAAGGGACTTCCAGAAGGTTGGGGCTCCACCCCGCGAAGATGTAAAGCGCTTTACACTCGCTGCGTATTGTGGCTTACATGATCCTTGTTGAGTGCGACGAGAACGCCGCCCCCACCCGCCACCTCCTAGCGGCCCTGACCCGCCTCACCCCCCACACCTACGCCACCACCGGCCAGGCCCTGGTCGACGCCTCCCTCGGCGAGCACGCCGTCCTGCGCATCACCCCCCACCCCGACCACGACGAGTGCGGGTTCGAGGGCACCCACGCCACCTATACCCTCCGCTGGTCCATCCCGGCCCTGTGCCAGTTCGAGACCACCGGCCCCGCCCCCGCCTGCCACACCTGCCGGGCCTACGAGCCCTACGACCTGCCACCCGACCAGGTCATCACCCAGCGGGTACCCGAGCACCTGTGGTGGCACGACCTGACCGAACCGGCCTCCCTGCGCGCCGCGGTGATCCCCGCCGCCGAACGGCTGGCCGCCGCCCCCACCCTCGCGCTGGAGGGCATGGACGAGCGGCACGTCGCCCTGATCGGCGGCCCCGACAACGCCCGCCGTCTCCTGGCCGACCGCCAGCACGTGGCCATCACCTCCGACTGCTCGGCCGAGGTCTACCGGTGGGACGAGCTGGCCGTCACCATCACCGACCTGCACCAGCAGGAGGTGCGCGCCCTGACCCCCCTGGAGCGCGTCATGCAGGGTGGCGCCCACCTGTACCAGCTGCTGCTGCGGCAGGCCCACACCCGCGAGGGGCTGGCCCGGCGCATGCGCAACGCCCAGGGCGCCGGCGCCACCGTCGTCGAGCTGCAGCGCTACGGCGGCGTCAGCCGCCCCACCGTCTACACCTACCTGGGCGCCGTCCAAAACCGTCCGGCCTCCCCCGCAGGCCAGCACACCAACCACGAGGAGAACGCATGAAGGCCGTCCTGTCCCTGCCGGAGATCCTCGACCTGTTGGCCAAGGTCTACACCGACAACGATCCCCTGGTGCGGCGCGTCACCGCGATGCAGCGCATGCTCAGGCAGAAGGAAACGATCACACCGATCACGATCGACATCCTCAACAACGTCCTGGGCAACGCCTACGACCGCTCGGCCGACCAGCGCGAGGATTACCACGACAGGCTCGTGCAGGTGCTCGGCGCCGAGCGGGCCCGCCGTATCGCCACCGCCGACATCATCGACGACCGGCAGGCCCCGCCGATCGATGACGAGGAGGAGGACTACACCCGCGACAACCTGCCCGAGGACGAGGTCGGCAAGTGGGTGCAGGTGCGCATCTTCCAGTCCCTGGGTGTCCTCGCCGCCGACGAACCGGACCGCTCCGGGCAGAACGCATGAACGCCGCCATGCCCCTGGAGGAGATTCTCACCATCGCCGCCCGGCTGTTCACCGACGGCCCGGTCCTGCCGAGCCAAATCGCCGCCATGCAACACGCGCTCAACGGCCCCGATCCGATCGCCCCGGTCTCCCTGGAGATCCTGGCCACCCAGATCAGTCACGAGTACAACAAGAGCACCTGGGGACGCGAGGGCTACAACAATCGGATCGTCGACATCCTGGGGCGCCGGCACGCCGAGGAGATGGTCGGCGATCCCGAGGCCGCCCGCCTGTCCGGCACCGCCCTGGGGGCCCGGGTCCACCTCCGGCTGCAGCAAGCCTTGGCCGTCCTGCAGATCCAGGCCGACAACCCCATGCACGCCCTCACGCAGAAGTGAACGGCGCGCCCCGACGTCCCGGCCACCGTGAATCTGCACGGCGGCCGAGGCGTGCAAGCGGGCGTGAAGGCGTGAAAACGCAGGTCACGGCAGCGCACCCCTCAGGCAGGCGCAAGCCGGAGGCGTGCGTGCACGGCGTGAACATTCACGCGGGCCGGGCGCCGCCGTCGGCGGGTGACCTCGATGTGTCGCCCGTGGAAGTTCAGGGCGCTCTACTGGTTGCATCTCCACCTTCTCTTGTGGTCTACTAGTTGCACATAAGGCAACCAGTAGAGCGGAGGGATTTGAATGAACGACCTCGAAAAGATCACCGCAGTCGGCCAGCGACGCCGCGAGGCCGCCGCCCACCTCAACGAGGCGGCCGTCCCGCTGCGCGCCGCCCAGCTCGCCGCCGCCAGGGCGGGCGCCACCCCCAGCGAGATCGCCAAAGCGGCCCTGGAGGCCGTGTCCCGGCAGTCGGTCACCAAGTACCTCACCCAGCAGGGCGAGGACGCCGCGCACGTGGCATGGCAGGAAGCCGGGTGCCCGACCAAATACGAGGCCCTGGCAACCGTGGAAACGGCCGCCGCCCCCTGCCTGCCGCGCCTGCGGGAACTGAGCGAGATCATCGACAACCTCACCATGCTCATGCGCCAGGCGCTCGACGACGGCATCGCGCCCACCCAGATCGCCGATGCCTGCGGCTTCGCCAACCGCGCCGCCTGGGTCTACATCGCCGCCATCCGCCTGGAGCAGGACGTACGCCGAGCCCTGAAGGCCGCAGGCCTGACGGACGTGCCGACCAGCGATGGCTGCGGCGCAGACGCGGTCCTTATCCGTCGCGACCGCACCGTGGTCTCCCTGACCATCATCGGCTGGGAGAAAGCCTGGGCGCACGGCACCGAGGCCATCGATCGCGAGATCGAGAAGGTCGCCGGGCAGGTGGTGGAGGCGCTGGCCACCATCGGCGCCTCCATCTCCGAAAGCAGCCTGCCCGGCCTCGCCAAGGGATACACGGTGACCGTCAGGCGCGACCACGCCTAGCACGCACCACGCGGGCGGGTTTCGCCGGACCCCCTCGACATTGTCGCTAAGTAGACGTACATTAGAAGTAAGAAAAGCGACGCCACCCTAGGAGAATGATGAACGCCACTCGCGAGTACTGCCGGACCTTCTCGGCCACCACCAAGCACGTCATCCACCCCGACAGCCCCGACAAGACCCTCTGCGGCTACAACGTCTCGGCCCCATGCGCCGAAACCCTGCGCCGCAATCGCGAGTTCTACTACGGCCTGGAGACCTGTGGCCGATGCGAGAAGTCCGCAGTCAGCCGCGGCCTGGTCGAGGGGCCGGAGATCTACCGCGAGGAGAAGCCCCGCGTCATCCGCTACGCCGAGCGCTTCAACGGGGTCGCCTGCATCATCGACGCCGACTACTCCAGCACGCTGTGCGGCTTCGGCATCGGGGAGAGCGACGCCCGCACCGACACCACCGGTCTGAAGCCCTGCAAGAGCTGCGGCCAGCGTGCCGCCGAGGACGGCTACTACCACGCCGACGACCAGGCGGAGGCCCAGGCGTGAGCAGCGAATGGAACGTCTCCGTCGACCTGATGAAGGCCAACGGCGCCTGGTGGGCGACCCCCGAAGTGGAGGGCCTGGAGGAGGAGGCGCGAGGCGAGGGATGGACCGTGACGCACACGCCGCTGAGCAGCCACGTGCGCCTGCACGGCCCGGTTCCCGCGACGCAGGCCGACACCGAGCAGGGCGCCGCCCTGCTCGGCGGCGAGATCGTCACCCGCCTGATCGAGGCCGCCGGGATCACACATCCGATCCGCATCACGGGAAAGGGGAGCAAGCCGTGAAGATGTTCCGCTGCCCCACTTCCGGCCTGGGTGCCCGCACGGAAGTCGTCCCCTCCGTTCTTCGGCGAACGGCCAGGATGCTGGTCCTGTGCCTGGCGGCCACGGCCGCCACCGCCGCAGGATGCACTCAAGGCCCCGGGCCGGCGACGGGCATCGTCGTCGACAGCGTCCGCGGGACGGGCAACTCCGCCGACGGCATCTCCGCCACGTCGTACGTCAACGTCCGGCGCAAGGACGGCCAGATGTGGACCGTCGACCTATCCGACGATCAGCAGCGCAGGTGCCCGGTCGGCGCCCGTTACCCCGCCTGTCTGAGAAAGCGGCGGTAGTTCGCTTCCCCTTGAAAGATAACTAAGTAGACGTACAATAGAAATTGTCCACCATACCTCTGCTTTCGGGAGGCCTCATGGCCATATGCGACAACCTCAGCGTCGGTCTGGTGATCGAACGCGACGGCGCGTTCCTCGGCTTCAACCGCAACACTCCACCGGTCGGGTTCGCCTTCCCCGCGGGCCACGTCCTCGACCACGGCACCGACGCCCCCACCGACCCCCGCCAGCTGCTCGCCCTCGTCGAGAAGGCCGCCCGCGAGGAGGCCAAGGAGGAGGTCGGCCTCACCGTCGTCTCGCTGGAGCCGGTGATCAGCGGCCTCTGGCAGGACAACGCCTGCAGGCGCGCACCGGGCCCGAAGGGGGTCGGTCACCGATGCTTCGTCTACCGGGCCACCGTGACCGGCGAACCGACCCCCAGCCCCCGCGAGACCCGCGACCTGCGCTGGGTCACCCGCGCCGACCTGCAGGACCTGGCCAACCGAACCGCCGACCACGCCGAGGGCCTCATCACCCCCGAGAAGTTCGCCGCCGACCCCGGCGCCGAACCGGTCTGGATACCTTTGATGGTCAAACTCGGCCTGATCCTCATGAGCCCCGGCGACCGCGACCGTATCGCCGCCCTCGCCCGCCAGGCCCCCGCCCGCCTCTGACCCGGACCGCAGTGGCCTCCGCTCACCGGCGGAGGCCACCCCACTCCATCGGGAGAACCATGTACGCCTGCAGATTCACCGACGAAACCGGCACGCTCCAGATCGCACTCCCCACCGAGGGCAGCGACGCCCACACGGTCGACATGTGGACCAGGGTCCGCCGTACCTGGCAGGAAGATCGCGGCATCCCCAAGGACGCCGTCGTGGTGCGCCACGACGGCGACGACGCCTCGTGGGAGCCGGTCACTCGGCTGGGAAGGTGCGACCAGTGCCTGCTCACCGTGGAACTGGACGAAGACGCCAAGCCCGTCGAGCACTCCGTCGGATACGCGGCCTGCGGGGGAAGTAGCCGCTACGCCCGCGAGATGCTGCCTCTCCAATGATCAAATTCGAGGAGACGATCCGCACGTCCACCCTGACCCTCATCGCCCAGGTGGTCGAACGCGCCCGCCTGCCCTTCGACGGGTGGCAGTTCGACGGCAGCGACCCCGACGCCCTGCGGGTCTACCGGGCCGAGACCCGGCGCCTGCGCGAGCTGACCGGTAACCCGCGTGCCGAGTTCTCCATCCCCAGCCGCCTCTACCTCGACGGCGCCCGGGGCGACCTGCTGGCCGCCTCGCCGCCCGGCCGGGACAACGACGAGGCCGGCGAGGCTCAGGCGTTGCAGGCGGTGCTCGACGCCGCGGCGCCGGTGCTGGCATCCCGCGGCCTGCGGGTGCCCACGCTGGCCGGCGACTACCTGCGCTCGCGCTACGCCGGATGCCTGGTCTGCCCCTGCACCGGCGGGTGGATCGCCCCCCGGCCCCTGCGCGTGGACGACGGTCTCACGGCCGACGTCCATCTCACCGTGGGTGCCGTCCACTCCGGCCGGACGCCCGCCGGGGAGGCGTCATGGGACTGAGGCGTTACCACAGCGACTACACCTCCCACCTGGAGCGGGTGAGCGGGGTGCGGCGGCCGTTCGTGCCCCGCTTCGCCTGGGTGCCCGTGTGGTCGTCGCAGACCGGCGAGATGGGCGCAAAGAGGCGGATCGTCGCCCCCTGGAGCACCTACACCTGAGTGTTTTGCTCGCACCACCGCGGCGCCCTCGGCATGCTGTGTCGAGGGCGCCGTTTTGATGTGGGGAAACATTCACCGAATGCTAAGTAAATGTACAGCGTTTAGTGGTCCAACATCCCTGATCGGCGTCCCCCGCGCTCCCGCCCGGCACCGCTCGGACGGCGCGGTCACTTGCCACCACTACACCCCAGGGGGACCTATGCTCGCCCGTACCGACCGACCGCGATATGTGATCGAAAAGATCCTTGCCGACAAGGACGCCGCCACCGACCTGCTGGTCAGTACCATCCGCCAGCAGATCGAACTGCGCCGGGGAAAGGTCACCACGGTCGATGGCGTCTGCATGGCCAACTGGGACGGCGACCTCATGGCGGCCATCCACGCTACCTGGGACGGCGCCCCGATGATCCGCACCCACGTGGACATCACGCGCTGGATGACGGAGATGGTGCCCTACATGCGCGAAGCCGGGCGGGTCCGGACCCTGCGCAGCAACGGCACCACCACCACCTACTGCGTCACCTGGGCCGCCCCAGACCCAGAGCCGAGCACGGATGACACGGGCCCGCGCGATGCCCCGGTGGCGCAGGAGGCGGGCAAGGCGGCCCCACCGGCCCCCGCGCCCGCGTCGACCTCCGCCCCGGCCGTGAAGGACGAGCGGATGGCCACCTGCCCCGAGTGTGGCTACCACGACAAGGCCTACTCGGTGCAGATCCACCTCAACAAGCTCCCCGTCGGCGGTCACCCGCGCGACGGCCACTACCCCTGCCCGCACTGCCCGGCCGTCATCGTCTACTGCAAGGCCTACGTTCAGCACCTGCGACGCCTGCACGCCGCCCAGTACGCCGGCAAGAGCGTCTGCTTGCACTGCCCGGACATGCCCTGGTTCCTCAGCCGGGGGGACTACAACCGCCACGCCGCCGACGTGCACGGCAAGGCCGGCGTCGGCATCCCCCGCCTGGAGCTGGACACCGCCGCGCCCCGGCCCGCCCCTGCGCAGCCCCGGCCGCGCGAGACCGCCCCCACACCGGTGCGGTCCGTCGCATCGGCCCCGGCCGTCGTGGCTGCCACGCTCGCCGACGGGGCGCTCACCGTGTCGCCCACCCTGCGGGGGACCATCGCCGCCCCTCCGCCCGAGCACACCGGCCGACTGGACCTGACGGCCGCGGCGGGCACCATCGTGGAGATCATGGGGCGCTTCACGAAGCAGGAGGCGATCATCGCCGCACAGACCGAGCAGATTGCCGAGCGGGACGAGAAGATCGCCGACCTCGCCCAGCGACTGGAAGCACGGGACAGGATCCTCGGCCAGATGAAGGAGCTGATGGAGTCCGCACGCTGACGCGCCGGGCACCCCGCCGGGTGCCCGGTTCGGCGATCCCCTTGACCAATCACTAAGTGTTCGTACAATATTTGGTGTGGCCGGTTGGAGCGTGTCCGGCCCTCGTTTCAGGAGGCTGACACCATGACCCGCCAGACCACCGGCCCGATCACCAACCTGGGCCTGAACCCCGCGGCCAAGTCCGCCCGCGTCGCCCGAGGGGCGTGAGGCATGAAGCGCTTCATCGCCTCCGGGGTGTTCCTGCCCGTCGACTGGGCCCGCGCCATCGGCCTGCCCTCCCACCGCCGCCAAGGCAGCGTCCTGGTCACCGCCACCAGCAGGAAGCACGCCGTCGAGGTGCTGGCGGCCCGCGGCCTGTATGCCGACCAGGCCAACCACCTGGCCGCCGACCTACGCCTGGACCGCGCCCCCGTGCTCCCCGCCGGCGTGCGGCTGATGAGCGAAGCCGCAGTGATCGACCTGGATGCCCCCGGTGTGCACCTGTGGGCGCAGAACCGCGCGGGGGAGGTCATCGTCCGCGCCGAGGACACCCCCGCCGGAACCCTCACCGTCGTCGGCCGCTTCACCCACGATGACACCGCCACCGGCCGCGGCCTGTACGTCGAACCCGTCACCGAGGAGGAATCCTGATGACCGAGAACACGACCGCCACCAAGGCGGCCACGAACCACAACGCCTCCCAGTTGTGTCAGGCGCTGGAGTTCACCAAGGACCAGCTCGCGCGGGCCCGCGCGGCGGGCCTCGTCCCCACGCCGGACGTCAAAACCTCCCGCTGGTCCGGCCCGGTCGTCGAGGGCCTGGTCGCCCGCCGCCAGGAGATCCTCGACGGCCTGCCCGACGACCTGGACGCCGAGCAGCTGCGCCAGTCGCTGGGCCTGTCCCGGCGGCAGTGGGACCGCGCCCGGGAGGCCGGGCTGATCGGCGAGCCCGACCGGGCGCCGTACTGGACCCGCGCCGCCGCCGACGCCCTCGCCCGCCGCGGCGAGGAGCTGCGGCAGGCCCCCGCCGGGCTGCGCTGCTACTTCGGTGAGGTGGTGAACCTGCCCGAGCCGTGGGCACGCGCGGCCGGGTGCCCGGGGGATATGTCGCTGGGCGGCATAGTGGTCGTGGCCTCCTCCAAGAAGGACACCGCCACCCTCATGGGGTCCTTCCTCGCCACCCCCGAGCTGGGCAAGTGGGTGGCCGACGGGCTGCAGTTCGACCGCGGCCCGCAACGCTGGCAAGCGCTGCAGGCGGCCCTGAACGCCGGGGTGATCAACCGCCGCGCCGCGGGGGTCTACATCTGGCGAGGCTACGAGGACGGCGACCCGGTGATCCAGGTGAAGGGGCCGGAGACGTTCGCCACCCTCGGCCACTTCCGCAAGACCCCAGGCAGGCACGTGTACATCGAGCCGGTAGGCGACCATGCCGGATGACATCTACCGGCCGGCCGCCGGGGTAACGATCAGCTGGCATCTTCCTGAAGGCTCTCGGATGGAGATCACCTCGGCCTCCGACGGCTACTTGTCCGGGGCCGTCTGTCCGGCTTGTGGTGCCGGGGCGGTCTATCTGGTCGAGGCGGTCGCGCTGCGCCGGGTGGCGTTGGCGGGCATGATGCCGAAGCTCGGCGGGGAGTTCGGGGTGCGGGCGTTATGCCGGGGGCAGGAGTGCGTCGTGCCGCCATCGCCGGTCGTCACCCCCTCCCGGCCGCGCAGCTACGAATAGATCCTTCTGGGAACGTCGGGGCCGTCACCGATCGCGGTGGCGGCCCCGCGGTGTTTCCGCCCTTATCCCCTTTGCATCTCTACTAAGTAGACGTACAGTAAACGTGAATGAAGTTGTTTCCCGGAAGGAACGCCCATGACCACCCCCGACGGCAGCGGCAGCCCCCGACGTGCTCGGCGCTCCGGAAAAGACATGATCCTTCTTCGCATATTCGGCGTCACCGCAGCCAGCCTGCTCGCTGCGATGACCTTCGTCTACGTCAACGCCAGCGGCCAGACGTGGTTCGCCATCCCCGGCCTGTCGCTGGCCGTCCTCTTCCTCATCACCCCCACCCGGAGGTAACCATGCGCACCCCCTGGCTCCACCTGACCTACTTGATCGCCCTGTTCAATGGATAGGCGCGACGCTAACGACCCGGCCACGGCATCATCGGCGCACACCCAGGCTCAACCCGCAAGAGGCCCCATGCCCGTCCAGTCCCCGCCGTCCTGGGCGTCGGACTACACCATCCGGCGCCCACGGCGGCCCGGCAGGATCCGCCGCATCGCCGTCTCTGGATCCTCCACCTGGCCGATGCGCCTTCCCGGGTGGCGCGAGATCGTCACTGACGCCCTCGACGACCAGCTGCGGCGGCTCACGGCCGGCGACACGCTGATCATTCGGCACGGCGACGCCAGCAAGGGCGTCGACCGCATCGCCTCCCAGTGGGTGGAGGCCAACCTCAAGGTCGCCTTCCTCGCCGGGATCACCCTCGCCGAGGAGACGGTGCCCGCCGACTGGGAACACTGCGCCCCCACCTGCCGCCCCGAACACCGCCGGGTCAACGCCAAGGGCATCCGCGGAGCGGGCAAGACGTTCTGCCCGTCGGCCGGGCACCGGCGTAACCCCGACATCCCCACCCACCCTGATTACCCTGTCGATCTGCTGCTGGCGTTCTGCCTGAACAACTCACCAGGAACGAGTAAGACCGTTGAATATGCACGAAGAGCCGAGGTCAACCACCGGACCTGGCACGCCTACCGAAAGCCCAAGCCCCGCGCCGCTGCGGTTCCTGCCGCCGCCGTGGGAGTTCGTGACGCTGCCTGAGGGCATGAGCGACGAGGTCAGCGCTCACGAGATGGCGGCGCTGTTCACCCAGCTGGCCATGCTGGGTTCGCTGCCGTGCGGCCTGACCCGCATCGACGCCCACCAGATCCACGCCTGGCACGACCACCGGGCCCGCAACGGCTTTCCCGCCTCCCTGCCCGAACGACGCCACGAGGGCCGCTACCGGCCGGTGCGGGTGTGGAACGTGCTGGAGGCGGTGCAGTGGCTGGCCAGCTATGTCCCGGGCAAGGCGGGCGCGCCGAAGGGCAACAGCAACGCCCGCACGCACGGGATGTATGCCGGGCGGCGGGCGGCCCAGGCCGCTGCGCGGGCGGCGAAGTCCTGTCCTTGTACGAATACTTAGCGAAAACCTCTTGCGCTCTCACTAAGTAGCTGTACAGTTAAGTGTGTTGAAAGGAAAGACGGCCCCCTATCGCCCGGGAGAGGTAATGAACGCCAGCGAAGGCACCCCGCACTCCACCCCCTGCACCATCTGCGGAAGCGGCGCCATCCCCGACGACCTGTTCGACGGATACCGCCACGTGATGAACTCCTTCGACTGGAGCCACAAAGCCCAGGTCGACCCCGCCCCGGCGGAGCCCGCCGTCCCCACCCGCGGGGACCTCCTCGCCTGCAACGGCCAGCCGGTCGTCGTCATCCGCCTGGACTCCACCGGCGAGATGACCGAGATCTTCCCCGGCGACCACTACGACGGCTATAGCAGCCGCGGCCGGATCTTCTGGGTTCGCACCTCCGACCTCGGGCCGCGCACCGACGCCACCGCCTGGCGCATCCGCCGCACCTCATTCCAGAACAGGAACCGCCCGGCCTACGTGGCCGAGGCTCGCTGCCCCGACACCACCGGCCGCACCGACGCCGGGATGTGCCCCACCTGTAACCGCTACCTGCGCACCCCCGGCCGCCACCGCCCCAACCAGAACGGCGCCTACGGCTGGCTGGAGTTCTACGCCGACCGGACCTTCTACTTCGTCCCGCCCGGCGGGACTCCCCGCCGTACCCGCTGACCACCACATCGCGCCGGACGGCGCCCCCCCACCACCCAATAACTAAGTAGCCATACAATCATCTCGGGTTAACCCCGGGGACAACGCCCCCAGGAGCAGATCATGACCAGCCCCCTTGCCCTCGTCCGTCCGTCCTTCACCGCCGAGGACTTCGACACCGACGACCTGGCCCCCGCCCGCCGCCGTGACCGCACCCTGCCCCGCGCCGCCCGCCGGGGATCCCGCGGACACCGCGACCGCTGGTTCATCGCCGACTCCGCCCGCTGCAACCGCTGACCCGGCCGCCCGGCTCGTCACCCCGCCCCTGAAGCAGGCGCGGGGTGACGTTCCAGGTGGCCGGGCCGCCGCCCGCGCCGACCCCTCACGCCGACCCACGGAGAACGCCATGCGCATCGACGCGCGATGCATCACGGCCGCCGGGATCCTTGCCGCACTGATCCAGGTCCCGATCTTCCTCTCCCTGCCGTTCCTGGGCGCCGCCCTGGCCGGCGTTACGACGGCCAGCCTGACCATGCTGTATCTGCTTTCCTGCCTGGCCCCCCCGCGCCCCGTCTGCACCGGGATACGGATCACCCGGCATGGCAGGCGCTGGCACCTGACCGCCACCACCACCCTGACCGACCTCGACTGCGCTCCGGCCGTCGGCGAGATCTCCACCAGCGTGATGTCCACCCACAGCATGAGCCTCATCCCGCTGCCGCAGACCTACTCCGCCACCATGGCCCTGTGGTCATACCTGTGCGACCACGAGATCCGCCTGCTCAACCCCGTCCTGGTTGTGGAGGCGTCCGTCCCGCTCCTGCCTGCCGAGGAGCAACACCTGCGCGCCATCGCCGCCGAACTCGGCTGGCCGATCTCCTTCGAGATCGAGATCGCCACCCCCGAGGAGGATTAGTCCACGCGCCCGGCCGCCTGCACCTGCGCCGAGCACCTCGGGTGCGACGCATCCCCGGCCGTCGGGCCGAGGGTCATACACCCTTCACAACTTCGGATCAACACGGGGGGTTGCGTGTCGTACTCCAGTACGAACGTGGCATGGTGGCATTGTGTCCACCCAGAGCCGAAACCTTCGCCCGCCGGTCCCCGAGGTCGAGCCCCTTCCCCAGCACATCAGCAACCCCTGCCGTCGCGGCGACCACGGAATGTGTCAGGGGCGCGTGCTCCTCATCCCCGCCGCCGATGACGGCCGCCGCTTCACCCGCTGCGAATGCCCGGTGTGCAAACACCCGGCCATCCGGACCATCCGCATCAAATCGTAGCCGCCGAAAGCACGCGACCTAAAGGACCGCCGCTGCCTACCGTGCAGCGGCGTGAGCACCCACACGGCTGCACGCCGCATCGAGTACATGCCGCTCCGTGACATTCCGAGAGCGGTCCGTAACCCCAAAGATCACGACCTGCCCGCCATCCGCACCTCCATCGAGAAATTCGGCTGCCTGGTCGCCGGTGAACTCGACGAACGCACCGGGCGCCTCGTCGCCGGGCACGGCCGCCTGGAGGTCCTGGAGGCCATGTGCGAAGAGGGCGCCGACCCGCCCCAGGGCATCGAGCGCGTCGACCCTGACGACGCCTGGCGGGTGCCGATCGTGCGCGGGTGGTCATCACGCTCCGACGCCGAGGCAGAGGCCTACATCATCGCCGCCAACCGCATCCCCGAAAAAGGCGGCTGGGAACAGCAGCTACTGGCCGAGATCCTCGACGACATCGCCGCCGCCAGCCCCGACCTGCTGGAGCTGACCGGCTACACCGCCACCGACCTCGATGACCTCGTCGCCGACCTCGACGCCCGATCGGCCGAGGCGGGCAAGCCCACCGCCGACGCCTTCGACCTGGAGGCGATCCTGGCGAGCGACAAGCCCACCGACGGGATGAGCCTGGCCGAGCGCTTCCTCATCCCGCCCTTCACCGTCCTGGACGCCCGCAGCGGCTGGTGGCGCGACCGCAAACGCTCCTGGCTCAACCTCGGCATCAAGTCCGAGGTCGGCCGCACCGCCCGCACCTACAACATGGGCTTCAGCCACGACGAGCCCCACGACACCGAGGGCCAGGGGATCAGCGTGTTCGACCCGGTGCTGTGCGAGCTGGCCTACCGGTGGTTCTCCCCGCCGCGCGGCCAGGTCGTCGACCCCTTCGCTGGCGGGTCGGTCCGCGGGATCGTCGCCGCCTCCCTGGGCCGCTCCTATCTCGGCATCGACCTATCAGAAACCCAGGTGGAGGCCAACCGTGAGCAGGTGCAGACCATCCTCCGCCCTGCGGCGGCATCGTCCGTGGACAACGACGGCGCCAAGCACCCCCAGCGCGCCCCCGGCGAGGTGACCTACCGCGTCGGCGATTCCCGGCAGATCCTCAAAGAGCTGCCCGGGGAATTCGCCGACATGATCTTCTCCTGCCCGCCGTACCTGTGGCTGGAGCGCTACAGCGAGGACCCGGCCGACCTGTCGACCATGACCGAGGACGCCTTCGCCGACTCCTACGCCGACATCATCGCCGAGGCCGCCCGCGTGCTGCGCCCCAACCGCTTCGCGGTCCTGGTGGTCGGCGACGTGCGCCACCCCCGCACCGGCCGCCTGGTCGACCTGCGCGGCATCACCATCCGCGCGGCCGAGGCCGGCGGCCTCACCCTGCAGTCCACCGCGATCCTGGCCACCCCCCTGGGATCGGTCGCGCTGCGCACCGGCCCCCAGTTCGTCAAATCCCGCCTGCTGGGCCGCGCACACCAGGACGTGCTCGCCTTCGTCAAGGGGGAGCGGCAGATGGCCGCCGACGCCTGCGGCCCGGTCGAGGTCACCATGCCCGACGTCCTGGAAAACCAGGAGATCCAGAGCGCAGAGCCCTCGACAACCTCTTACTAAGTAACCGTACTATGGATTACGAGCAAACAGCCTGACCACTAGGAGGAAACCATGGGCCTCGCCCGCGAGCTGACCATGGGGACGCGCCGCCGCCGCACCGCCAAAAACCCCGCAACGGCCAACCTGGGGCGCATCGTCTCCCTGCCCGAAACCACCCTCGCGGAGCTGGAAAAGGCGGTCGACGCCGTCAATCGATCCCCCCGCGCCCTGACCGCCCGCGAGGCCGCGGTCCTGACCGACGCCATGCGCCGCATCGCCTGGCTCAAGGCCCACGCCGCCCCCACCGAGTAGCCGACCGGCCCCGGGGTGGCCGCCCCGGGGCCGGTCCAAGCCCATCGAGACGAGGAACCCATGACACTCCCTGTGAACGTGGAGACCATCCACACTGCGACCGTCGGCGGCCGACGCTACATGGTCTGGCGCGTCGGCGCCGACCCGAACGGCTGGCAGTGGCACGCCTTCGGCGTCACCGGCCTCTACACCGACGACGAGGCCCGCACCCAGGCCTGGAAGCTCCCGCGCATTCCCCACTTCACCGCCTACCCGGTCAGCCCCGTCGGCCGGTGGCTCGGCGCACACGAGTGCTTCGGCACCGACCCCACCGTGACCGACGGCTGGGTGATCCGCGACGAGTTGAACCGCGCCACCCTGGGCCACGCGACCGACTACGACGACATGATCAAGATCGCCGCTCAGCACACAACCGTCTGACCTTCACCCACCCCGCCAAGGAGAGCCATGACCGGCACCATGGTCACCGCCCACCAGAACCCGCAGAGTCGCAACGCTCTCAAGGCCCAGACGGCCACCCTCGAATACCGCGCCGAAGGCCGCCACGTCGCCCTGTATGAAAACGGCGCTCGACTGCGCGTCGTCACCCGGCGCCCCATCACCCTTACGCTCGCCGGCGCCATTGCCGAGGCGCTCAACGGCGCCCTGGCCCGCGGCGCCGAGCACGGCGTGTGTGACCGGATGCGCGAGATGGCCAACGCCCTTAGCGGGCAGCCCACCCCTGGACACGTCCACTACGAGCACAGCCGGGACGGTGGCCGGATCGTCGTTGCCCGTGAGGACGGGTGCACCCCGACCCCCATCCTCGACCTGACCGCCCTGCGCCCGGCCTACATCGCCGGCGATGTGCTCAATGAGCTGTGGAGCGCCTTCCGGTGGGGCGGGGAGGTCGCCGCAGGGGTCCGATGACCTCCGTCCGTCGGCCCGCACCGTGTCAC